>CAMOWP010000103.1 GCA_946628455.1 uncultured Clostridia bacterium
TATTCGATACAGAGGTTTACTCAAATACAGGCGGACAGGCTTCAAAGGCTACTCCGACAGGTGCTGTTGCTAAGTTTGCTGCATCAGGTAAGGTAGTTAAGAAGAAGGACCTCGCTCAGATTGCTATGAGCTACGGTTATGTATATGTTGCTCAGGTAGCTATGGGTGCTAACTACAACCAGTGCTTAAAGGCATTCCAGGAAGCTGCTGCATATAACGGACCTTCAATCATCATCTGCTACGCTCCTTGTATCAACCACGGTATCAAGATGCCGTTCAACCAGGCAGAGCAGAAGAAGGCTGTTGACGCAGGTTATTGGAACCTCTTCAGATACAATCCTGCTCTTATTGCTGAGGGTAAGAATCCGTTCTCACTTGACAGCAAGGCTCCTACAGCAGATTATATTGAATTCATCAACGGCGAAACAAGATACTCATCACTCAAGCGCTCATTCCCGGGCAAGGCTGACGAGCTCTTCTCAATTGCTGCTGAGAACTCAATCGAAAAGTACAACAAGCTCGCAAGACTTGTTGATTACTACGCTCCTGCACAGGACTAATTCGATAAATAACAATAAAAACGGTTCAACGAAAGTTGAACCGTTTTTATTTGTTCATTTCGGGATTGTCTGTTCTCTCAAGAAGGTAATCGATTGAAACATGAAAATAATCGGCTATCTTAATCAAGGTTTTATAATCAGCCTGTCTTTCGCCTGTCTCATATCTGCTTATTGTGTTCTGATTCATCGAAAGGTCCATTGCAAGCTTTAGCTGCGAAATCCCTTTGCTTTTTCTCAATTCTCTCAAACGCATTCTATCACCCTTGACTAAATAATACCAAAATGGTATTATTAAAATATCCCAAAATGGTATATAATAATGCGTATGAGGTGTTGTTTTGCGAGAAAAGATAAAGAATCTGTCAAATTACAGTATTTTCAGTAAGCACCGTCAGTTTTTGTTGGGTGTTTCAACGCTGTTTATAGGAATATTTCATCTTGATTTTTTTGCATCTGTTGCCATGCATAAGCATCCCGTTATGTATGAGCTTGTCGGTATGCTGAATATCGGAGTCGAAATATTTTTGCTTCTTTCGGGAATCGGGCTTTATTTTGCATATTCAAAAAAGCCTGAATTCAAAACGTATTATTTTAAAAGAGTAATCAGCGTTTATTTTGTGTTCCTGATAATCAATCTTCCTTATGCATATTTTAAAAATTTTATTGCAAGCCAGAACGGCTTTCGCGCGTTTTTATTAAATGAGCTTTCGCTGTCTTATTGGACAAGACCTCCGGGAGAAACAAGACCGGGTTGGTATGTTGTTTTCATTATGGTGATATATTTAATATACCCGCTTATTTTCAGAATTATCAATTTCTTTGAAGCTAAAAAGCACGATTTAATCTTTACCATTTCAGCTTGCACCGTTATCTTATGCGTCAGTATTTATTTGAATCGGAATTATTCGGAGCTTTATTCGGTTGTTGAAATCGGGCTCAGCAGGATACCTATATTTTTAATCAGCTGTTATATCGGAAAACTTGTGTATAAAAAAGAAAAAATCGGCGTTGGACTGTATTTGCTGATGTTTGTCGGAGCAGCAATTAAGGCTTTGTATTTTGCTTCTGATAAGAGGGAATTGATATTCAACAGGTATTCACAATGCCTGCTTTCAATAACTGTTGCGTATATTCTTATAATATTTGCAGAGCTTCTTATTCCGGAATATATTTATAAAGCGCTGGAGTTTTTCGGAACTATGTCTCTTGAATTCTATCTGACGCATAATTTGTTGAAGGATGTTATCAAGTATTATGGCTTTACAAGAATTCGCCATTACTTTATTATGCTTGTAATATCATTTTTCATAAGCCTGGTGATTTCAAGAATAAGAATGTTGGCGGTAAACAAGTATCTTAAAAATAAAGAACAGAAAAAGGCTGTCTCAATTTGAGACAGCCTTTAGCTTTCCGATTATCAGTTTACGGGATGGCAGTTTACCTTGTCGTAAAACTCCTTTGAAGCGGGGAAATGGCAGCGGTAATCAACCGTTGCGGAAAGCGATTTATCCTTAACAACTGCAATATTTGCGTGCTGAACAACAACATATGCAATCATATTGTAATCCGCTTCAACAATCTCGCCGCTTTTTGTGTCAATTTTAACGGTAACTGTTCCGCCCTTGTAGTTAACCTTGCAGTTTTCTTCCGTTGTTCCGCTTGCCCAGCTGAGTGCGTCAACCTGCTCAACAACCTCGCCTATGTCGTTGAGCGTAGTATAAAACTTGCCCTGCGAATCAAGACCGACTCTTGACATATTAACAGCCTTTGGCTGCATAGTGATGGTTATAGTTCCGTCATTGTTATCCTTAACGTTTGCGGTAACAACATCGTCTGAAGTAACTCTGCAGGTCATAAGGCTTTCGCCGTTTTCGTCCTTATCGTTTTCGGGCTCGCGTGCATTGCAGGGATGCAGACCGCCTATGGTAGGAGCATAAAGCGCGTTTAGAAGCTGAGGGATAAGCTTGTCTATTACAGCGTTTGATTTGCCTTCAACAAGTATGTCCTTAACCTCCATTGTCTTTTCGTCAGCGAAGGCGTACATTTCAACAACTTCACCCTTTTCGTTCTTGAAATTCGCCTTCTTCGCCTTTGTTTTGTTATATGCGTCTGCGTAATACTTTATAACGTCGTCAATACCCTTGAATTCGACGCCGCCATAGGTTCCCGCCTGAAATTCGTCAATAACAGCAGGGTCGCCTTCATCGTTTGCAGCAGCTGCTGTAGAAACGGCTTCGGATGACTTATTCCAGTCTCCCGATTTAACCTCGTTAATCGCCTGAATCGTTCCGTTTGTTATGTAATTCATTTTAGCGCAGCCTGCAAATGAAGCAACAAGCCCAAGCGCTAATGCAATACATAATACAGCTTTACATATTCTTTTCATTTTACTCACCTCATTATTAATATAGTACATATTAATGCCTGTGTCAAATCAGTTTGTTAAATAACCCAGAAGCGCGGTGCAGCCGCATAGAATATCGCTGTATGCTTCGTCAAAGTTTCTTGTGTACCACGGGTCGGAAACATTTCCTCCGCGCTCCGTGTAATCGAGAAGCTTTTTTATTTTGTTTTCTTTGTCTGCGCCGAGGATTTTCTGCATACAGCGCATATTTTCCCTGTCCATCCCAATGAATAAATCGTACTTGTTATAATCGGATTTTTCAAGGAGAGTTGCGCGTTTTTCGCTGTCAAACGGGATGCCTTTTTTATTCATCTGCGCCTGCGCAGGAGGGTAAATATGCGAGCCCTCGCCGTTCCATATTTCGTCAGTATGCGTTGCGCGTGAGACGATATAAAACTCGCCTTCAAGCCCTGCGTCTTTAACTAATTTTTTCATTATGAATTCAGCCATCGGAGAACGGCATATGTTTCCGTGGCAGACAAAACAAATCCTTTTCATATTTATCACCGAATTAATTATACCATAAACAGCTTTTATTTTAAATATTATTTTATGCCTTGCAAATAATAAATGCGAGGTGTTTTTATGTTTATTAATGGAAAAACAATATTTTTTGATTCGCAGCCGATTGTTACTGGCAGCGCAGGAGTGGTTGGCAAAAAGGAGGGCGAAGGACCTCTTGCAGGCAGCTTTGACGCAATTTTTGAAGATACAACAATGGGGCAGGATTCGTTTGAGCTTGCCGAATCCGCAATGCTTCACGCCGCGATAATAAGAGCGCTTAGCAACGCGGGAAAAAGCCCGAGCGACGTTACCTTTGCGCTTACGGGAGATTTGCTTGACCAGTGCGTCGGCTCCTGCTTTGCTATGAAGGATTTGCAGATTCCGTTTATCGGAATGTACGGCGCTTGCTCGACTATGGCGCTGACTCTTGCGAACGCCGCTATTCTTGTAGACGGTGGCGCAGACTGCTGTGTGGCAGGTGCGTCAAGCCATTTCTGCTCAAGTGAAAGGCAGTTCCGCTTTCCGCTTGAATACGGCGGGCAGAGACCGCCGACAGCGCAGTGGACGGTAACGGGCGCAGGCGCGGCAGTAGTTGAGCAGGAAAATGAGCTCAACCGCCGCGATTCAGTCAGAATCAAAGCAGTCCAGATAGGCACAATTACCGACCTCGGCATAAAGGATGCAAACAACATGGGCGCCGCCATGGCACCTGCTGCGGCGAGGACTATAAGCGATTTTCTGAGGAATACAAATACGTCGCCTGAGGATTACAGCCTGATTCTTACGGGCGACTTGGGGTATACGGGCACGGAGCTTTTGTATGAGGTGCTTGAAATTGAGCACAAGCTCGATATACGACAGGTGCATAACGATTGCGGGCTGATGATATTCGACCTTAAAGAGCAGGACGTCAATTCAGGCGGCTCAGGCTGCGGCTGCAGCGCTTCTGTGCTTTGCTCTCATATTATGAAAAAGCTGAAAAGCCGCGAGCTTGGTAAAGTTCTTTTTGTTGCAACAGGCGCGCTGATGAGCCCGACATCAACCAAGCAGGGGCAGCCGATTCCTGGTATTGCTCACGCAGTTTTGCTTGAGAACTGAAAATGTTAAGCACGCGACCAAAAGCAGCACCCCTTGATTCTTTCAAGGGGTGCTGTTTTATGTTTTCAGTATTCCGAATGCTTTAAGCACAATTACGCCTAAACCAACGGAGCCGAATATTGCCAGTGCTCTGATGAAATCATTTTCCGTGTTGAGCGCAATGGCAAAGGCAATGATGACGAACAGGATAACCAAGCCGCAGGCAAGAATTGTCCCGCCTGAATCCGTTTGTTGCTTCGGCTGTTCCTTCTTATCGTCAGCAATCGGAGCAGGCTTGTATGCTGTATCATTGTGATGATACAGTGGCGTATTGTTTTCGCTCTTGGCTTTTGCTTCCTGATTGACTTTATCTATCATTTCAAGATGATGAGCGTCACGCATGACGGTTTCAAAGCCTGTCAGCTTTCCGTCCTTGTTGCTGTCAAAGAAACTGTCACCGGGCATATGAAAGGGGAATAAATGGCTGTCATTTTTCATTTTATCCCTCCGTTTTTATAATTCTCTTTCAAAAGGAATATTTTTCTTTCCAATTGAGGTTTCTCCCCAATCTGTTTCAAGGAACTCGGTAATCAGTTGATTGTATGAATCGTAATGTTCGGGATGTATTCCGAATATGTATGAGCGTTGAGTACCTCTGCGAAATGTCAAAACGATTATTTTAACATCAGGTAAAGCTTTCTTTAGTTCGGCCTTTTTTTCTTGCCATTTTGCCTCGCTTCTGCGAGCCTTGTGGCAGTAATAAACAACATCTTTTCCAGACCTGTAGTAATCTGCAAGTTCACAGACGGTAGCATATTTTTCGCCATTATTGACTGTCGGTTTTCTTTTGCAATTCAAAGTGCCGTTATCAGGGTCGGCGAATATTAAACTTGTAGCTTGATTCAACGCTTTCAAAGCTCTATTATGCCAAGTATCTCTTATTGACTGGCGTTCTTTCCTGTTTTTTGTATCGCTTGTATTAAGTGGTTCATTAAAGAATGCAGCGTTTGGAATAATGTTACTACTCTCAATATCCTCAATCGTTTTAAGTTTGCCTTTATCCGCTATATCTTTGAGCGCAAAAAATAGTTCTGAATCATAAACGGCTTCGCTATCATTTTCAAGATACTTTGTCATTTTGCCGTCATTTGATTTGTCATCTTTGGTTAAATACCAGTTTACGCCGATTCTAATTCCGTGTCGTGATAAAAAACGAAGCAAACCGTATTTTCCGTAATCACCGATATCTCCAATGTATTGATTTTTCATATAAATCTCCTTTACCAATTGTGACCGTGTTCTTTCCAGAATTGCCACTCGTCATTTCCGTCATTAACTGTCGGAAGCCACCAGAATAGCAGTTTGCCGATAAGCCATAGCGGAAATACCATCATATAAATTGCCGCCATAAAAGTCCAGCAGAACAGCTTACCCATTAATTTCAAGATAATCATAATCTCACCTTGTTTAGTAGTTGCAATCATCCAAGCCGTTGATGTACCTTGCATAATCAACCCGCATTTCCTTTTGGCAATAATGATAATGCATATGCGTTGCCATGCCAACAAGGGTTCCAAGCGTGTAATCGGCGTGAATAATCATCACACTTTCAGCTTGTGACTCTGTCGGATTCTTTCCGTGGTACACAAAGCCCTCTGCTTCCGCTTGCTGCATAAACTTTTGTTTCAGATTGTCGTTTGCAAGGCGGATAAATACCTTTTCATTTGTTTTCAGTAATT
>CAMOWP010000104.1 GCA_946628455.1 uncultured Clostridia bacterium
AGCCTTCTTAGCACCCATTCTGCGAAGTCTGATTTTAACTGCCATTTTAGTTACCTCCAAAATATGTTAATGAATTTATTTTACGCATATCAAAACGATTATACGTTATTTACTTAAAAGCCAAACGGATTTGAGCCTTTGACATTGCCCATCATTTTTTCTGCCATCTGCGGATTCTGAGCCATCATTCTGCGCATTTTCTTGCTCATCTTGGGACCCTTGTTTCCGCCGATTTGCTTAACCATTTTCTGCATCTGCTTGAACTGGGCGAGGAGCCTGTTAACGTCCTCAACCTTCATTCCGCAGCCTGCTGCAATTCTTCTTTTTCTTGACGGATTGATGATTTCGGGCTTTGCTCTTTCCTCTTTAGTCATTGAGTAAATGATAGCCCTGAAACGGTCAAACGCTTTTTCGTCAATATCCTCATCCTTAATCTGCTTGCCGATACCCGGGATAAGCTTGATTGTATCCTTAAGCGAGCCCATTCTCTCAATCTGCTCAAACTGGTCAAGAAGGTCGTTCAAATCAAATTTATTCTTAGCAAGCTTTGCTTCAAGCTCAGCCGCCTTCTTTTCATCAAGCGCAAGCTCCGCCTTTTCGATAAAGGAGAGCACGTCGCCCATACCTAAGATACGGGAAGCCATACGGCTTGGATGGAAGGTTTCAAGGTTATCAAGCTTTTCGCCCGTACCTACAAACTTGATTGGCTTGCCTGTTACCGCTCTTACGGAGAGCGCCGCGCCGCCTCGCGTGTCGCCGTCAAGCTTTGTTAAGATAACGCCGTCGATACCGAGCGTTTCGTTAAAGCTCTTTGCAACGTTAACTGCGTCCTGACCCGTCATTGCGTCAATTACAAGCAGGATTTCGTGAGGGTGAACGGTTGACCTGATGTTTGTAAGCTCCGTCATAAGAGCTTCGTCGATATGAAGCCTTCCCGCTGTGTCAAGGAAAACGTAATCGTTGCCGTAATCCTTTGCGTACTTAACAGCCTCCTCGGCGATTTTAACAGGGTCCTCAGCGCCCATTTCAAAAACGGGAACGCCGACCTGCTCGCCTACCACCTGAAGCTGTTTGATAGCAGCGGGTCTGTAAACGTCGCACGCAACGAGGAGAGGCCTGTGCCCCTCTTTTTTGAGCTTGAGCGCGAGCTTTGCGGAATGCGTTGTTTTACCGCTTCCCTGAAGGCCGCACATCATAACGATTGTAGGCGGATGGTTTGCAATTGCAAGCCTTGCCTCATTGCCGCCCATAAGCTCTGTGAGCTCTTCGTTAACTATTTTAATAACCATCTGGCCGGGGGTGAGGCTTTCCATAACGTCCGCACCGATAGCCCTTTCGGTTACCTTTTTAGTAAATTCCTTTGATACCTTGTAGTTTACATCCGCTTCAAGAAGAGCAAGGCGAACCTCGCGCATTGCCTCCTTAACGTCTGCCTCGGTCAGTTTTCCCTTGGCACGAAGCTTTTTAAATGAATTTTCAAGGCGTTCACTAAGTCCTTCAAATGCCAAAATATCTCTCCTAATTAAACGTGAGCCTATTCCTCACTGAGAATTTCCGCAAGCGATTTGATTCTTGCAACGTTATCGTTAATCTCTCTTGAAAGGCTGTGCTCAAGGTTGTAATTAAAAATCTTATCAGCGCACTCGCTGATTTCCTTAAGCCCGTCTCTTACCTCACCGAAGCGCTGAGAGAGATGAAGCTTGCCTTCCATATCAAAAAGCTGAGCCTCTGCCCTTTTAATTGAATCTCTTACGCCCTGGCGCGTTATACCTTCGTTTTCGGCGATTTCGGATAATGAAAGGTCTTCGTTATAATAAAGGTCAAGAAAATTGCGCTGCTTTTCGGTAAGCATTTCGCCGTAAAAATCAAGAAGAATTGATATTTCAAGATTCTTAGCCAATATAAAACCTCCCATCATACATAATCACCGCTGTAAAGTGAAATATCTTTACAGCGGTGATTATTATACAATATGAAATTCTTTATGTCAAGGATAAAAAGAATAAATTTTATTACAATTTTTTGACAATCAGCTTCCCGCCTCTGTTACGGGAGGCTTTTTGTACTTTGTTCTTGTTCTTCCGCCCTCGAAGCCCTTGCCGCCGAGAATCTTTTCATTATAAAGCTTACTGCTCTTTTCAAGCTCCTTGTTTACCTTCTGAACGTTATTTTCCTCATAAATTGTTTTTGCGCCTGAGAAAAGATTCGTTCCGATTCCGAGCCTTTCGCCTTCAATTCTTGCACCGAGAGAGCTTACGATGGTCGGGAACATATCCCAGTTTGCCCACTTTCTGTTATTTGTAATATCCTTGCCGACCTTTGCAACGGACGGGTCGGGGTTCAAAATAAGATTAAACTGCCTGCGGTCATAATCGGGCGTGAACTTATACTCCTTGAAGAATTCCGTGTCCATGCTGATATGATCGCCGATAAGAATAACGGTTGTGTTCTCATAAAACGGCTGTTTCATTATCCATTTAACAAAGCGGTAAACGTCTCTGTCGCTATTCCAGATTGCGTTTGCATAGTGGCTCTTAAACGGAGTTTTCTTACCGGGAGTTATGTATCCTCCGGGGCGGTGAGTATCCGCGTCCTCCATAGTAAAGTTAAACGGCTTACCCGTTTTATACATTCTTGTTATTTCGTCCTTAGCAAACTCATAGAGCTTGTCATCTTCAAAGCCCCACCATACCTTGTAATCGGGAGAAGGAAGCATATTGTGCTCCTTAACGTAATCGTAATCCATTACCTTCCAGTTGCCGTGGGTCTGATAATAGTAGCCGAGGCCGCCGAACTGCGCGCTTGCGCCGAACATAACGGTCTGCTCATAGCCCTCCTTTTCAAGGAGCTCACCGAGAGTGTATGCACCTGGGAGGAAATTGCCCTCAGTGCCGTATCCGTTGTGCATTCCGGGAGCCTTCATGGGAAGGCCGGAGGTCTGATTTACCATTGAGGCAATTGACCACTGTGTTCCCGTTCCCTTTACGGGGCCGCCGAACTTATTATCGTTATGTGAGAAAACTATTCCGTTTTCTGCAAGCTTAGTGAGCTTGGGCATAAGATTTCTGTTGATATTACCGCCGAGCTCTTTTGACAAGAAGCTGACCTCAATTGATTCAAGATAAATATGGATAAGATTTCTCTTTTTCTCAGGGAAGGTTATATTTGCCGTTTCGGGATTAACGAAATTTTTATCAATGATATCCGACTTTGCAATATAAGCATTATAGACTTGTTCAAGCTTAAACTGCTGGAAGCCGTAAACAACGCCGCCGACAAGGCAGGCAACTGAAAGCACGCAGCACACCGTTCTTTTCCAGAATTCGCTTAAAATAGTTTTGTTCTTTTTTGTAATAACAATTGAGAAGTGAGAAAAGATAAGCAGCGCGAAGGCAACGGTTACGAGGAGAGTATTAAAAACAGGGCCCTCGAAGCCGTCTGTATAAACGCTTGATTCCGTTCCCTCAGTAGGAGAGGTCAGGTTGATAATAAGCTGGTCTCCGGTTACGTCGCCGAAGGCAACCTTTCCCCAGACTGTTCCGAAATAAGCAGCAGAACCTAGGAACACAAGAATAACGGCAATAATCTTAAGCGCCGTTACGCCCTTCTTTTTCTTTGACGGCTCAGCCTTTTCAAAAGCATAGCTTCTGTTTACGAAGCTGTAAAGCGTTTCAAGCGCAGCGCTGACAACAAGCGAAACAAAAAAGAACTTGATATAATTCCCCGCATTATATCCCTCCGTTGTCAGGAAATGCTCATAGCGCATTATGTATTTCTGCACCGCGATTGAAGCAAGCGGCATAGAAAGAAGATTTCTGATAACAGTTAAAATAACGCTCCTGGGCGACCTGTCATCAGAGATGACAATAATCTCGATAGCAGTGACAATACACGCTGCAACGAGGCTCAGTAAAACAAACACTTTTCATACCCCCAAAACAATATCAGACAGAAGTCCGATAAACTACTATCTGATATTAGTACATCCAATATACAAATTACAACATATAATCCTAAAATTTACTAAAAGTTAACTTTTAGTTATACATTTCAAATCAACCGTAATTATTTCAGCTTAGCAACAGTTACGCCGGTGTCCCCTTCACCGAGCGAGCCGAGACGGAAGGAATCAATATTCGGGTGACGCCTGAGCTCCTCTTTAACAGCTTCCCTGAGTGTTCCCGTTCCCTTTCCGTGAATAATTCTGACCTCGCTTAAGCCGTTCATTATGCACTTATCAATAAACAGTCCGAGATTGCCGAGCGCCTCCTCAACGGTCTGCCCTCTGAGGTCAAGCTCGGTTTTAACGTCGCCGTCAGCTCTTGACGAGGTGCGGTAAACGTTCCTGGTCGGCTTTTGCTCTTTTTTCTTTTTCTTATCAATAAGCATAATATCCGAAAGCTTGACGCGCGTTTTGAGAAGCCCTGCCTTCACAAGGATTTTATCATTTGATATTTCTGCGATTTCTCCTTCGCCGATTCCCTTTATAATAACGGCGTCTCCGACCTTCGGCTCACGCGGGAGCTTATAGTCGTAATCCCAGTTTTCCGCTATTTCCTGCGGGTTGATTAAATCGTCCATTTCGCCAAGCTGATTTTTAATAACGCGCCGTGTCTTTCGCGCAATCTCGGTTGCGTTTGAGGAATTCTGCTCCTCTTTAAGCTTTTCAAGCTCAAGCAGGAATTCGCTTGACTGCCGCTTTGCCTGATTGATTAGCTTTTCTGCCTCGCGCTTTGCCTTTTCAAGCTCGTTTTTCTTAAGCTGTTCAATTTTGTCCTTTTCGCTTTGCGCCTTAGACTGAATCTTTTTCGCTCTTTCGGTTGCCGCTTCCGCTTCCTTCTGCTCTCTTTCAAGAGTCTGCCTCGTCTCCTCAAGATGTTCAAGAACGGATTCAAAATCCCTGTTATCCGAGCCGACAATACGCTTTGCGTTTTCAATTACGTCCTCGCTCATACCGAGCCTCTGCGAGATGGCAAAGGCGTTTGAGCGTCCGGGTACGCCGATAAGAAGCCTGTAGGTTGGCGAAAGCGTTTCTACGTTGAATTCACAGCAGCCGTTTGTTACGCCGTCTGTGTCAAGCGCATATGCTTTAAGCTCCGCATAGTGGGTAGTTGCGGCAATTTTTGCGCCCTTGCTCCTCAGCTTTTCAATTATTGAAACGGCAAGGGCAGCTCCCTCAACCGGGTCTGTGCCGGCGCCGAGCTCATCTATAAGAACGAGCGAGCTTTCGTCAGCCTTGTTCATTATGTCAACAATATTCGTCATATGAGACGAGAAGGTTGAAAGGCTCTGGTCAATGCTCTGCTCATCGCCTATATCAACAAGCACCTTGTCAAAAATTGAGATTTTTGATTTATCGCTTGCAGGGATAAGAAGCCCGCACATTGTCATAAGCGTAAGCAGGCCGATTGTTTTGATTGAAACTGTTTTACCGCCCGTGTTCGGCCCCGTTATAACGAGAGTGTCAAAATCACTTCCGAGAGAAATATCAACGGGAACGACCCTGTTTTTGTCAATAAGCGGATGGCGCGCCTTTTTAAGCTCGATAACGCCGTCAGTATTTACTACGGGCATAGTCGCCTTCATTTTATACGCAAGGTGCGCCTTTGCGAAAATAAGATTCAGCATAACACCCGCGTCATAGCTCGCTCTTATTCCGTCCGCAAACGAGCCTGCCTCGCTTGAAAGCTCAAACAGGATTCTAGCAATTTCCTCGCGCTCCTGTCCCTCGAGCATTTTAATATCGTTATTCGCCTCAACAACGGAAACGGGCTCAATGAACACGGTTGCTCCGCTTGACGAGGTATCGTGAACGAGGCCCGGAACGTCCGCTCTGTGCTCAGCCTTGACGGGTACAACAAAACGCCCGCTGCGCTGCGTTACTATCGGCTCCTGAAGGAATTTCTGATAGTGGGCGGAATGGATGATGCTGTCCATTTTTTCACGGACGGATGAGGATTTTTTGCGGATTTTGCGCCTTATATCCGCAAGAAGCTCAGAGGCTTTATCCGCGATTTCATCCTCGTTAATAATGCAGGAAAAGATTCTATCCTCAAGATATTTGTTGACAGTAATTTGGTCAAACAGAAAGTCAAGTGATGTGTTTACGCCGCTGCAGTGAGAGCGCCATTCATAAAGCGTTCTGATTGAGCGCAGGGTAAAGCCCACCCTCAAAAGCTCCCGCTGATTCAGTGCGCCGCCTGCGTTTGCTCTTGCAAGCTCACCGTTAACATTTCTCAACGAGCTGAAAGATGGCGCGCCGAAACGGGCAAGCAGA
>CAMOWP010000105.1 GCA_946628455.1 uncultured Clostridia bacterium
GAATATGTTGTATTATGAAAATGTAAAATATTAACGGAGGGAATATTATGAAAAAGAGATTGCTTTCGCTGCTGCTTGCAGTTATAACAGTGCTGAGCGTTTTCTCAGTGGGTTCAACCGCATTTGCTGCGAGCAACAAGGCTGTTTTTGACCATTATTCAAAGAAGGGAAAGTATAAAACGAGCACGTTTACCTTTACCTTGCCTGACAATGATTTTACATATAAAGTATGGTATCCAAAGGATATAAAGAAGATGAGCAAGCGCCCCGTTATTCTTTACTGCAACGGAACGGGCTCGAATTACGAAAAGGAAAACAGGACCTCGGAAATCCTTACTATTGCTGCGTCTTACGGATACATCTGCCTTTGCAATACAGATACCAACACGGGCACAGGCGCAAGCATGGACGCAGGTATGACAAGGCTTATTAAGTACAATAAAACAAAAGGCAGCAGGCTTTACAACAAGGTTAACACAAGCAAGGTGGGCCTCGCGGGCCATTCTCAGGGCGCAACCTGCACTGTGAATCTGTCAGACCCTGCGCAGTACGCAAATTCAAAGTGCTACAAGGCAATTTACGCCGCTTCGCTTCCTACCAACGCGCTTGCTGATTCTCCGCTTCAGGAATGCCCTTATGACTCAACAAAGGTTAAAATCCCTACCTGCCTTGTTGCGGGAACGGGCTTTACAGACAGCAAGTTTATCTGCCCCATGGACACAAGCCTCAAGCCGAATTTTGCGAACATTGACAGCGACGTTTATATGGCAAGGAAGAAGGACGTTGAGCATGCGGGAAGCTTTGAGCAGATGTTCCCCTATATGCTTGCTTGGTTTGATTATCAGTTCTTCGCTGATGAATTTGCCGCAAAAGCCTTTACGGGCAAAAAGCCTGAGCTCAAGGTAAACAGCGAGTGGCAAGATTTCAAGGTTAAAATCAAAAAGAAAACAGCAACCGTTAAAAGCGTTAAGGCAAAGAAGAAGGCGTTTAAGGTAAGCTACAAGCAGCAGAACACCGCAAGCGGATATAAGGTTGAGTATTCAACAAACAAGAATTTCAAAAACAAAAAGACCTTGACTGTTAAAGGTGCAAAAACCGTAAGCGCAACAGTTAAAAAGCTTAAAAGCGGCAGGACCTACTATGTCCGCGTGCGCTCATATATCAGGGTCGGAAAGAAGAATTATTACTCAAAATACAGCGCTGTTACAGAGGTAAAGGTTAAGTAATCTTTAGCAAAATAAACAACTAACCGACGGTTTTTCCGTCGGTTTTTATGTGTGAAATAGAAAATGTTTAAAATTCGGTATCAATTTAAAAATTTTGTTGAAATTTAAACGCTTTTCCTTTATTATATTTGTGTAATTTAAAAATATGCAATTGGTGGTGAGGCATATGGAGCTCCTTAAGCAGAAAATCCTCAATGAGGGCGAGGTATACGAGGGCAACATCTTAAAAGTAGACTGCTTTCTTAACCATCAGATAGATTGCGTTTTTTTATCCGAAATCGGAAAAGAATTTCATAGACTGTTTAAAGACGAGGGCGTTAACAAGGTCCTGACAATAGAGGCATCGGGCATAGCTGTAGGTGCGTTTGTTGCGCAGGAATTTGGATGCCCTTTAGTTTTTGCCAAAAAAACTAAAACAAAAAACATCGCAGGCGATGTTTACACAACTTCCGTTGAATCCTTCACTCACGGGACAACCTATAATATAATGGTTTCAAAGCGCTTCCTCGGCAAGGGTGATAAAGTTCTTATCGTTGACGATTTCCTCGCAGTAGGAAACGCGCTCAACGGCCTTATAAAGCTCGTTGAAGAGAGCGGCGCTGAGCTTGCAGGCTGCGGAACCGTTATTGAAAAGGGTTATCAGCACGGTGGCGACAAGCTCCGCGAAAAGGGAATCAAGGTTGAATCCCTTGCGATTGTTGAATCGATGGACCACGAAACGGGTGAGGTTGTGTTCAGGGATTAATCAGGTTATACGGCGAAAGCCTTGTAATAAAAAACCATAATTTATTTACGGAGGGAAAACGAATGAAAAACTCAAAGAAAATTGTTGCTATCGTTCTCGCAGTTATCCTCGCTGTTGCAGGCATTTTTGTGGCTTGCTCAAAGGGCGGAGACGCTAAGAAGGACGACAACGCAGCAACAACAGCTGCAAATGCAGGCGCAGACTTCAAAGTTGGATTCATCTGCTTACACGATGAGAACTCAACCTATGACAAGAACTTTATTGATGCCGCTAAGGATGCTTGCAAAAACCTCGGCCTTAAGGACGAGCAGGTTATTATCAAGACAGGTATCGGCGAAGATGAGGCTTGCCTGAACACAGCGCTTGACCTTGTTGACCAGGGCTGCGGATATATATTTGCTGACTCTTTCGGTCATGAATCATACATGATTGAAGCAGCAAAGAAGAACCCTGAGGTTCAGTTCTGCCACGCAACAGGTACAAAGGCTCACACAGAAAAGCTTGACAACTATCATAACGCATTTGCTTCTATCTACGAAGGCAGATATCTTGCAGGTATCGCTGCAGGTATGAAGCTCAACGAAATGATTGAAGCAGGAAAGATTAAGGCTGAAGAAGCTAAAATCGGTTATGTTGGCGCTTTCCCATATGCAGAGGTTAAGAGCGGTTACACATCATTCTTCCTCGGCGCAAGAAGCATTTGCCCGTCAGCTACTATGGAAGTTAAGTTCACAAACTCTTGGTATGACGAAGCTCTTGAAAAGGAAGCTGCTAATACGCTTATCAACAATAAGTGCGTTCTCATCAGCCAGCACGCTGACTCAATGGGCGCTCCTACAGCTTGCGAGGCTGCAGGCGTTCCTGATGTTTCTTACAACGGCTCAACTGTTGACGCTTGTCCTAACACCTTCATCGTATCCTCAAGAATTAACTGGGTACCTTATTTTGAATATTCAATCAAGGCTGCAATGAACGGCGAAAAGATTGAAACTGACTGGACAGGAACAATTCAGACAGGCTCTGTTGTACTTACAGAAGTAAACGAAAAGGCTGCTGCTAAGGGCACACAGGAAAAGATTGACGAAGTTAAGGCTGAGCTTGAAGCAGGTAAGCTTCACGTATTCTCAACAGACGCTTTCACTGTTAAAGAGAAGAAGCTTGACAGCTATCAGGCAGACGTTGACGATATGGGCGACTTCAAGCCTGAAACAGAGGTAATCAAGGACGGTTACTTTGCTGAATCAGAATTCCGTTCAGCTCCTTACTTTGATATTGATATTGACGGTATCACTATCCTTTAATCTTAGATAAATATTAAATCCGTGGCCGCTTATGCGGTCACGGAAATTTGATTTTAGTTAATGAATTAATTCATATAAAAGCGAGGGTATAGTATGGAAAAAACCTCATATGCGCTTGAATTAAAAGGCATAACAAAAGCTTTTGGCACAAAGGTTGTAGCAAATAAGGACGTTGACCTTCAGGTAAAAAAAGGTGAAATACTTGCAATTCTCGGTGAAAACGGCTCGGGCAAAACAACACTTATGAATATGGTTTCGGGAATTTACTTTCCCGATGAAGGCGAGATTTTTGTTAACGGCAAAGAGGTTGTTATTAAATCTCCAAAGGACGCTTTTGATTGTAAAATAGGAATGATACATCAGCACTTTAAGCTTGTTGATGTTTTTTCAGCTGCGGAAAATATTGTTCTCGGAATTGATGACAGCAAAAAATACAACATTAAAAACGCAAAAAAACGAATTAAGAAAATAACCGATAAATACGGATTTCAGATAGATTTAGATAAAAAAATATACGCTATGTCAGTTTCTGAAAAGCAAACGGTTGAAATTGTTAAGGTACTGTACAGAGGCGCGGACATTCTTATTCTTGACGAGCCAACTGCGGTTCTTACCCCTCAGGAAACGCAAAAGCTTTTTGCGGTCCTCCGCAATATGAGGGATGATAACAAAACCGTTATCATTATAACTCACAAGCTCCACGAGGTGCTTGAAATTTCAGATAGGGTAGCAATTCTCAGAAAAGGCGAAAATGTAGGCGTTGTAGAAACTGCCAACGCAACCGAACAGAGCCTTACTGAGGCAATGGTAGGAGAAAAGGTTTCGCTTAACATTGAAAGAAAAGCCCCCGTAAACCCCGAAACGAGGCTTGTTGTAAAACGCCTCAATGTTAAAAACAGAGACGGCTCAAACGCTCTTAGCGACATTAAGTTCAGCGTAAACAGCGGCGAGATTTTCGGAATTGCAGGTATTTCGGGAAGCGGGCAGAAAGAGCTGCTTGAAGCAATCGCAGGCCTTCAGAAATGCGAAAAGGGCTCAAGCATTCTTTATACTGACTCAGACGAGGTTGAGCAGCAGCTTGTCGGTAAAACACCGAGAGAAATAAGAAAGCTCGGCGTTGCAATGTCCTTTGTTCCTGAGGACAGGCTCGGTATGGGTCTGGTTGGAAGTATGGATATTACCGATAATATGATGCTTCGTTCATATAAGAACGGCAAGAGCGAATTCCTTGACAGAAAGAAACCAAAGAAGCTCGCCGAGGAAATCATCGATGAGCTTGAGGTTGTAACGCCCGGAACAAGCACGCCCGTAAAGCGTCTTTCGGGCGGTAACGTTCAGAAGGTGCTTGTAGGACGAGAGATAGCCCTCGAGCCGAGACTTCTGATGGTTGCTTATCCCGTAAGGGGACTTGATATAAACTCATCATATACAATTTACAACCTCCTCAACAAGCAGAAGGAGGAGGGTGTATCCGTTATTTTCGTTGGCGAGGACCTTGATGTTTTGATTGAGCTGTGTGACAGAATAATGGTAATCAACTCAGGAAAAGTCACAGGAATTGTTGACGGCAGAAAGGCAAAAAAAGAAGAGCTCGGTCTGCTTATGACCAAGAGTACAGATAAGGAGGGAGAGGAAAATGGCTAATAAGACAACGGCAAAAGAACCGTTATTTCATATTGTAAAACGCGATTCGCTCCCTTCGTATAAATCGTGGGCAATCAGAATAATATCAGTTATCGCGGCGCTTATAGTTTGCGCGCTGATGACAATGTTTATAACGCACCAGAACCCGATAGATGTTTATTCAACAATGATAAAGGGCTCGTTTGGAAGCTCAAGGCGATTTTGGATGATGTTCCAGAATCTTGCAATGCTTCTTTGCGTTTCGCTTGCGGTAACCCCTGCGTTTAAAATGAGGTTCTGGAATATCGGCGCGGAGGGTCAGGTGCTAATCGGAGGTCTTGCAACTGCGGCGTGTATGATTTTACTTGGCGGAAAAATCCCTAACGGACTGCTTATATTAGTTATGGTTATAGCGAGTATTCTCGCGGGTGCAATCTGGGCGCTCATCCCTGCTGTTTTCAAGGCGAATTTCAACACAAACGAAACGCTGTTTACCCTTATGATGAACTATGTAGGAATACAGATTGTTTCCTACTTTACGATTGTTTGGGAAAACCCAAAGGGCTCAGGCCAGATTGGTATTATCAATCAGGTAACCCACGCCGGCTGGTTCCCGAAAATCGGTGAATTTGATTATCTTCTCAATGTGCTTATTGTTTTTGCACTTACGATAGCAATGTATGTTTATCTTAAATTCTCAAAGCACGGATATGAGATTGCCGTAGTAGGCGAAAGCGAAAACACTGCAAGATACATTGGAATAAATGTTAAAAAGGTTGTTTTAAGAACTATGTTCCTTTCGGGAGCTATCTGCGGTATTGCGGGCCTTCTTCTTGTTGGCTCAACCTCTTATACAATCTCAACAAAAACGGCTGGAGGACGCGGCTTTACCGCTATTATGGTAAGCTGGCTTGCTAAGTTTAATCCCGTTTATATGATTTTAACCGCATTTTTGCTTGCCTTCCTTGAAAGGGGTGCAAACGAAATAGCAACGGTTTACGGGCTTGACCAGGCATTCTCCGATATTCTTACAGGCGTTATTCTTTTCTTTATTATCGGCTCAGAATTCTTTATTAACTATGAGCTCAGATTTCATCATATGCATAAGGAGGAAAAATAATATGGTATCAGCAACAGTTATAGCTTTCCTTCAGCGTGCGGTTGTACAAGGTGTTCCGCTCTTATACGGCTCAACGGGTGAAATTTTAACGGAAAAATCGGGCAACCTTAACCTTGGTATCCCAGGAATTATGTATATGGGCGGCATAAGCGGCGTTATAGGCGCATTTCTTTATGAGAATTCTCTCAAGCA
>CAMOWP010000106.1 GCA_946628455.1 uncultured Clostridia bacterium
CACCTCATCAGTTTCGCTTCGCTCAACAGCTTCCCCTCAAGGGGAAGCCTTTTCTTTTTCAGGATTTGGCATTACAAATCCTATGCTCGCTGCAGACTATGACATATTTCTTGACTATTCCATTATAAAATGCTAAAATGTAGTTGCGAAACTAATTGAATATATTTTTTCTGTTGAGGAACAATAAGCGTGTCTTTTTATCTTTTGATAAAAATGCATGCTCATATTGGCATATTGTTACACGCTTGTGTTCCGTTATGTTCAATTAGTTTCGCAGCTGTGAGTATGCGTTTTTGGCGCAGCTTGCAGCTGCGCATTTTTTATTATGCTGAAGGCATAAGATTTTTACAACAGAATACAGTAGAATTAAAATGAGTAATTAATAAAAAAGGAGTAAGAAATATGAAAAAACTATTATCCATCATTTTATCCATTGTAATGCTGTTAAGCATAACGGCAGGTATGAGTGTTTCTGTTTATGCCGGCGAAGAAGATTTCGCATATAAAGTTACAACTAACGGAAATGCTGTAATAACAGGCTACATCGGTTCGGATACCTCACTAACCATTCCGACAATGCTCGGAGGTTATCAGGTAACGGGTATTGACGAATATGCCTTTTATTATGAATCCGGCATAAGAAGCGTAACAATTCCCGGAAGTATTCAAACTATTGCAAGGTATGCGTTTTGTTTTTGTAATGATTTAACAAGCGTTACACTTTTTAAAGGTATTAAGAGCATAGACAAATATGCATTTAATCGGTGCGAAAGTTTATATAGTGTAAACTACACCGGAACAAAAGCCGAATGGCATTCACTTTCGGACTTCCTTTATTATAGTGATGAGTATTATTATACTATTGTTTGTTCCGACGGAAGAATTGAAACAGCTGATGATTTTGTGCATACTTATGTTACAACAATAAAAAAAGCCACTCCAAAAAGTAGTGGTTATGTTGATCATAAGTGTAAATATTGTAATGATAATCATTATAAATACCTTCCGCAAGTGTACGCAAAGCTTTCAAAAAAGAAGTACTATTATAGCGGCAAAGCAAAGAAACCGAAGGTTACCGTATATAACGAAAACGGAAGTACAATCAGCAAAGAACACTATAAAGTTGTTTATCCGAAGGGCAGAAAGAAAATAGGCAAATATACCGTCAAAATTATATTCAAAGGCGCTTACTATTCAGGTACAATCAAAAAGACCTTTAAGATTGTAAAAAAGGTCAAAAAGCCTGCCCAAGTTAAAGGCGTCAAAGCTACTGTTTTGATTGATAATGATAATTCCACAGTTCCTTTTAATGTTAAGTGGAAAAAGGTTAAAGGAGCAAGTGGATATCAAATGAAATTCGGAAACGAAGATGGTGGCGGAAAATATTGGAGTGGCACTAAAACATTTAAAGGTGCATCAAATACTACATTTAATACTATGTTATTATACGGTACCGATATTTGTGCTTCAAAATATGGATGTTCATTTTTAAAGATTCGCGCATATAAAAAAGTTAATGGTAAAAAGGTTTATGGCAAATGGAGTAAAATAGTTAATTGTAAAACATATGAAAAAACCAATGGCAAAACAAAAGAAAAACTATATTAAATCAAGAAGAGCACGGCATTTTTTTGCCGTGCTCTTACTTCTTTATGACGGACACCCCGCGTGCCCCTCCTTTTTTGTATAAATAATTTAGAACTCGCCAATAATAGGCGTATGAGTATTTCAAAATTATTATCAAAGAATTTTCTTAAGCAGCTATCGCACCCGTTTTCATTCCTTGCAATTTTTGCAACTGCCTCCGCCTTTATTCCGCTTGGCGATTTAACCGATAGCGTTAAGCTTTCGGCGGCGTTTCTTTTCCCGTATTACATCGTTTACAAAAGCTCAAGAAACGCGGAAAAGGGCGTGATTGCAGCGTTCTCCGCGGTTTCTTCGGATATCTTTTTTATGAGTATGACGGGTGAGCATTTCAGCCTGCTTTTTTCGTTAATCGCCGGAATAATCGCGTTTAAGGTAACTGAAAATATGAGGTATTCCTTTTCGCTGCTTTCTCTTTTTGTTTCGTTTTCGCTATTTGCGGTTTTGCTCGGCTTCGTCTATCCGTTTTTTGAAAATTATCTCAGGGCGCTCTGCTCGGCGCTTAAGGGCAGGGGAGCGCTCTTCGGGCTTTTTAACAGCTTCTGGCGCGTAGCTGTTTCAGACAGGCTCGGCGATTATTTTTATTTCAAGGGCTATTCCTCAACTGCGCTTGTTGACGGCGAAATAGTCAGCGGAGCGGTGAATCTCTTTAAGGTGGGAAGCGCCGATTCCTCTGTTTACAGATATTTGACGGGCAGTTATTTTGTAAACATATTCATCACCGTAGGCGTGTTTTTCGCGCTTTATAAAAGAGTTGAAAACGAGCTTAAAATCAGCCTTATTTTTATTTCGCTTTGCGCCGTTGCAGCAGGCGATTCAAGGCTGCTCGCGCTTTTTCTTCTTATTTATAATCCGCTTATTTACGTTTCTTATCTTTTTGCAGTTTTTGCCGCCTATCTTATTTCGGCGCTGCTTAAGCTTTCCGTAGGCTTTGAAAAGGCGGCTTCGCTGATTGAGCTTATCAGGTTCGGAAACAGCTGGGGTTATCTCCTTGTAACAGGCGCTGTGCTCGGCTTGCTTATCTATTTTCTTATCAATTTTGTTGCTTCAAAATTCAGGCTTTCGGGCGGAAACTTTTATCCCGCCGAGGTTGCAAGAGTTGTTTCATACCTCGGTGGAGAGCGTAATATAGTAAGGCTTAAAAACAGCTCTGCCGAGGTAAGAAACCCGAATTTGGTAAATATCCTCTCTCTTGATTGCGATATTCACGGAAATATGGTATCATTAAACGAAGATGATTTTGAGATGATAAGGGAGTATTTCTGATGGATTTAAGGCAGGAGCTGTTTGATAATCAGGATTTAAAGTACAGGGAATTCCACAAAAGGCTTGTTCCGAATATTGACGGGGAAAAAATTATCGGCGTAAGAATACCGACCCTTCGCAAAATAGCAAGAGAAGCCTTTAAGGAAAATGCTGAAAATAAGCTTGAATACTATGAGGAAATAATGGTGTACGGTTTAACGCTCGGTATGAGCAAATGCGGCGCCGAAGAGCATATGAAGCAGTTAAAGCGCTTCGTTCCTCTTGTTGATAACTGGGCAGTTTGCGACACCTGCTGTTCCTCCTTCAAATTTACCAAAAAGTATAAAGACGAGCTTTATCCCTTTATACTTTCATACATAGGAAAAGGGGAGTACGAAACGCGCTTTGCTGTTGTTATGCTGATGGATTACTACCTGAGCGACGAATTTATCGACAGCGTGCTTGAAATCCTCGCCTCGGTAAAAAGCGATTATTACTATGTTAATATGGCGCTTGCGTGGGCTGTCCAGTCGGCGTTTGTTAAGTACAGAGAAAAAACGCTTGAGCTTATAAAATCAGGCAGGCTTTCGTCTGACGTTCAGAATAAGGCAATACAAAAAATCAGAGACTCACTGAGAGCCTCTGATAGTGATAAAGCAATGCTTCTTAAATATAAGCGTTAGCCTATTCTGTCAATTACAGCCTGCGCTTTTCTGTAAATCTCATCAACGTCAATGCCGACGAATTCGCGGTTATCATATAAGATTTTTCCGTTAATCATAGTCATTAAAACGTTTTCCTTTGAGCCTGAGAAAACAAGGTTTTTCCTTATGTCGATAATCGGCTGCATATTAGGCCTGTGAAGGTCAATAACAATAAGGTCGGCAAGCTTGCCATCGTCAATAACGTCGCAATCATCAAGCCCCATACAGTGAGCGGAGCCAACCGTAGCCATTTTAAGAACGTCAATTGCGTCGCACGCAGCAGCGTTCATATCGTTGATTTTCTGCGTTGCGCAGATTAAGAACATTTCCCTGAACATATCAAGCGCGTTGTTGCTGCTCGGGCCGTCAGTGCCTATAGCAAGCTTAACGCCCCTGTCAAGCATCTTTGTAACGGGAGCAATTCCCGAAGCGAGCTTGCAGTTTGAACCTGCGTTTATAACTGCCCATATGCCTTTTTCTTTAAGTATGTCAATATCCTTATCGCTGACCCAAACGCTGTGGAAGGCGCCGCCTCCGTAGTTGAATAAGCCGAGCTCACTGAAAAGCTCTGTGGGAGTTTTGCCGTATCTTTCAATACAACCGTCAACCTCTGCTTTTGTTTCGCTTGAGTGAACAAAAACGGGGGCTTTATATTTTTCTGCAAGCGCAACAACGCCCTGCATAAGTTCCTTTGAGGTTGTATATTCTGCGTGGAAGCCGAGCTTGTAAGATACAAGCTCATTATAATTATTATACTTATTGTAATAACTTTCAAGCGCTTCAAGTGATTCCTTGAAATTATTAATCGCGCAGCACATAACTGTTCTGAAGCCTAAATCAACGCTTGCTTTTGCAACTGCCTCAGGCTCATAGTACATATCAAAGCAAGCGGTTATTCCGCTAGTCAGATACTCAAGAAATGCAAGCTGTGAAAGACTGTAAATGTCATCTCCCGTGAGCTTTGCTTCAAGCGGAAAAATCTTGGTATTAAGCCATTCGTCAAGCGGTAGCCCGTCAGCATATGAGCGCGCGAAGGTCATCGCGGAATGGGTGTGCGCGTTCTTGAAGGAGGGCATTAAAAGATTGCCCTTAAGGTCGTAGGCTTTATCCTCACTGATATCCGCGCTTCCAACCTTGATTATTCTGTTTCCCTCAACGTAAACATCCTCTTTAACTACGTTGAAATTCTTGTCTAAAATATAACCGTTAGTAAATCTTGTAATCATTTAAGCTTCTCCATTTTTTCAGTGTCAGGGTTTTTGATAATTCCTTTTTCAGTGATAATTGCCGTTATCAGCTCTGCGTCAGTTACGTCAAACGCGGGGTTGAAGCATTTAGTAACGCCGGGCGCCATCGGCTCCTTGTACCACATTGTTTTTATTTCATTGTCAGCTCTTTCTTCAATTACTATTTCCTCTCCGCTGTTCAGCGTGTAGTCAATAGTTGAGGTAGGAGCGAGAACGTAAAACGGAACATTGAAATGCTTTGCGAGGATAGCCGTGTTCAGTGTGCCGATTTTGTTTGCTGTGTCGCCGTTCGCAGCTATCCTGTCCGCGCCGACGAGTACGGCGTTGATTTTGCCCTGCTTCATAAGCGTTGCCGCCGTGTTGTCGCATATAAGCGTTGTGTCAACTTCCGCTTTTTCGAGCTCATACGAGGTAAGTCTTGCGCCCTGAAGGAGCGGTCTCGTCTCGTCCACATATGCGTGGAAGGTATATCCCTTTTCCTTACCGAGCAGCAGAGGACCGAGCCCCGTTCCGTACTGACTCGTTGCAAGCGCTCCCGCGTTGCAGTGCGTAAGGATTCCGTCTCCGTCATTGAGAAGAGAAAGCCCGTATTCGCTTATCCTCCTGCAGCGTAGCTTATCCTCATTGTGAATATCAAGCGCTTCTTTTAAAAGGTCCCTGCCTTCATTGTAAGCGCTGAGCATTCTCTGTGTCGCCCAGGAAAGATTAACCGCAGTAGGCCTTGCAGAATCAAGGTACTTCTTGATTTCGGCTTTGTCGCCGTCAAGCAGCGCCATTGCGTAAGCCGCAAAAATTCCTATCGCGGGAGCTCCGCGAACCTGAAGGGTCTGAATTGCGCGGAAATAATCCTCCTTCGTCTCAGGCGTGATATATATTTCTCTGTTCGGCAGCTGCGTCTGGTCGAGCAGATATAATTTGCCGTTTTCAAGCCTTATGTTTTCCATTAAATCTTCCTTAGTGCTTCCGTTATAAGTGTTTCAAAATCAGCCTGCCTTGCCGCCGCCGTCTCATTAATCTCCTCAGCGGTCAGAGGCTTGTCAAGCAGTCCGCACGCGAGGTTTGCAACAAGGCTGAGCGCGCAAACCTTAAAGCCGCAGTGCTTAGCCGCAATTGCTTCAACAACCGTGCTCATACCGACTGCGTCTGCGCCGAGAGCGCCGAGCATTTTAATCTCTGCAGGCGATTCAAACTGCGGGCCCGTAAGCTGAACGTAAACTCCGCTTTTGAGCGTTATGTTATTCAGCGCTGCCGCCGCTTTAAATGTATTCATCAGCTCTCTCTCGTATGCCG
>CAMOWP010000107.1 GCA_946628455.1 uncultured Clostridia bacterium
GTCAATTTCAAACGCCTTGCCTATTGCGTAGCAGATTATAACCGCAAGCATTATCAGACCTACTATTCCGAGCTCCATCCAGATTTCAATAACAAAATTGTGAGCGTGCGGCTTGTTTAAATCATACATCGTTGAAAGTATGAAGCCCGTCTGCTCGCAGCCGAAGCCCGTTCCGATTAACAGCGCAAGCGGGTGATGGAATATGTAATCAAGAAGCCCGCGCCAGATTTCAAAATGCCTTGCCGAGGAAAGCAGCGCCTCCTCAGGCGATACGGGCGGGAAGGTGAGGTTCGGGTAAATATTTATCCTTCCGTATCTTACAAGCAGCGCGAAAACCGAGCTGCCTCCCGTCGGGATAAACAGCAAAAGAAGCTCCTTTGCGCGGCGTTTGAAAAAGAGGATGAACATAACTACCCACGCGGCAATAAGCACGTAGCAGCCTGCTCTGGTCTGAGTTGACGCCATGCCGAAGCTCAGGCAAACAAGCTGAGCAAAATAAAACCTTTTCTGCTTTTTGCTTTTCGCGTTGAAAAGAAGATACACTCCAAGCGGAAACGCAACAAGCATAAGCGTTGCAAGCAGGTTCGGGTTGGAGAAAAAGGCGCTTGAGCGGTTTTCCCACATCTTTGTTCCGATTTTAAACGGCAAAGCCTTGTAAACAAGCGTGTCAAGATTTTTGTAAAACGGCGTAACAAGCGGCTTGATTATATGCTCTGCGCCGTCCTTGCCGACCCACTTTGTGTAGCCGTTTGCATAAGGAACGTAAGTTACAAACTGTATTGTACCCACTATTCCGTTAATTGCCGAGGAGGCAACAAACGTCTTTATAACCTTGTCAATCCTTTCCTTGGTTCGCGCAAGGTTGAATATCATAACCTGAATGAGAATGACTGCCCACCAGAGCCCCGCGCTGCCGAGAGTATCCAGCTTTTTCGGAGACCATATAACCGAAATCAGCATATAGGTCATAAAAACAAGCTCTATCTTGCCTATATTTCCCAGTCTTGCAAGCCGTCCCTCGCGTTTCCACTGCCGTTTAAAAATGATAAAAGCGGCGAAAAGAATGAACGGCGAAATATATTCAGGTAAAAGAAAAAAGGAAAAAACGGTAAAAAGAAGCCAGTACCAGGCGGGGCAGGCTTTATATTTTACCCTGAATTCACTAATCATTTTATCCATAGTATACCATCCGTATTGAATTTATCAGCTATATCATACAACATTTTGTTGAAATATGCAAGTATCAGATAATGCAGGCGGTATATATTGGTTGAATAGTAAAAAAATAAAAGTTAATGTTGCATTATTTAAAATAATATAGTATAATGCTATATTGTTATATAATAATTTTTAATAAGGAGTAGCAGATATGAGCGATAAGCTTAATGAAAACTCTGTAAACGATGCAGAAAATTTAGAAGAAACTGCAAAGGTTATTCCTGAGGGTGAGGAGCTCGAAATCAACGCCGAATCTCCCAAGCTTGAAGAAAATGATAACTGGGAGTTTGAGGCAAAGGCGCACACGCTTGACGACACCTTTATTGAAAACGACGAGCTTGTTATCGAAATCCCCAAGAAGGAATTCAAATCGGAAACAAGAGAGAGGCCGAAGGCTGAGCCAAAGGCAACGCCCGCTACGGAGCAGAAGCCTAAGAAGGATAACAGAAACATTACCCTGTTCCTTCTTGTGGGAATATTCTGCGTAATCGCAATCGGCGCGCTCACCTTCCTCGGAATCCGTTATTATACAGTTCCCGCAACTGTCGGCGCAACGGCAACCCACGAGGCGGAGAATCCGGGTAATATAGCTCTTAACATCAACGGAACAAAGGTTACCGCAGGTATGTACAGCTATTATTACAACCAGATTTTAACCTCTTACGTTACTCAGGCGCAGCAGGGCGCGTATGAGCTTGACATAACGAAGGACCTTACAAAGCAGAAATATAAGGATGAGGACGGCAAGGAAACCACCTGGCAGAAGAAGCTTGACGACGAAACTCAGAAATGGCTTCAGCAGCTTGTAGCGTTCTATTCAAAGGGCGTTGAAGAGGGGCTCACACTTACCGCAGATGAGAAAAAGACTATTGACGATGAAATCAACACGGTTAAGGAAACTGCCAAGTCCTCAGGTCTTTCCCTTCAGGAG
Organism: uncultured Clostridia bacterium; assembly: GCA_946628455.1. Taxonomy (GTDB): domain Bacteria; phylum Bacillota; class Clostridia; order Oscillospirales; family Acutalibacteraceae; genus Eubacterium_R. The sequence continues at coordinate 2,150 of CAMOWP010000107.1, forward strand.
TATATAACAACCACCTACGGCGATTACGTAACGGTTGCAACTCTCAGAAAATCAAGCGAGTGGTATATCATAGCTCAGAATTATTCAAGAAAAATATCTATGGATACTCCTCCTACCGTTGAAGAGGCTCAGAAATATTATAACGAGCACAAAGATGATTTCCTTCAGGTTAAGTTCTCCTGGCTCCCGATGATATTTACTGACAAAAATAAAGCAGACGTTGAAAAACAGGCTAAGAAATACGCCGCTAAAATCAAAACTGCAGACGATGTTAAGAAATACATCCCAAAGGTTTGTAAGGACCTCATCAGCCAGTATATCGAAAGCGGCCAGGTTGCAGACGAGGAAACAATTATAAACGAAATTGCACAGTCCTCCTCCGTTTCTCTCACAAAGGATAATCCGTATCAGTATCCCGACGGTATCGTTAAATTCCTCTTTGATGATAAGAATAAGCCGGGAACGGCAACCGCTGTTGTTGACGACCAGTATTCGGCAGTTTACATCGTGCTTAAAGAAAGCAATCCGGAGCCTCTCAAGGACCAGACTTATTCAGTTCGCCACATTCTTATCACTCCCGGCTCAAACGAAGAGGAGAGCGAGGAAGAGGATGAGCACAGCGCTGTTAAGGAGTATACCGAAGAGCAGTGGAAGGCGGCTGAAAAGCAGGCAAACAAGGTTTACGAGGAATTTAAAAAGACCGATAAATCAGAATATCAGTTTGCGCTTCTCGCTGAAAAGTATTCAAAGGACCCGGGCTCCGTTTCAACAAGCGGACAGGGCGCATACGGCGGACTTTATTATAAGCAGAGCCTCGGACGTATGGTTAAGGAATTTGAAAACTGGGCTATTGATAAGTCAAGAAAATACGGTGATACAGCAATTGTAAAAACGCAGTTCGGCTATCACATTATGTTCTTTGTTGACGCCCAGCCCGATTATCTTATGGACTGCAAAACCGCGGTCAGCTACGATAAAGAGGAAAAATTCATCGACTCTTATAAGATTAAAAAGAATGAAAAAATCCTCAATAACGCAATCAAAGCAATTAACAGCAAGGTTAAGAAGGACTTAAGCGCAAACTCTTCCGCTCAGTCCGCTGCCGATAACACCTCCGGTGATTACGTAACTCCCGAGGAGGAAGAGGCTGAGGAAGAGGCTGACGCAGATATCGCTCTTGAGGATGAGGACTCAGGCGAGGCAACCGTTGAGGGCGAGGCTGACGCAGATATTGAAGCTGAGGCTGAAACCGAAGCAGACGGCGAATAATTGCAGATTCTCAAAATTCAGACAAATAATTAAAATAAATCTTGTAATATCTTACAACTTGTTGTAAAATACCGAAGAAATAACCGTAAAAGGAATGATAATTATGGCTAACGAAAAGGAAACCAAAGTTACTAAATATGAAGCTAAGCTCAAGGCTGCAGAAGCCAGAAAGGCTGAGCTTAATGAGCAGATTGAGGAGCTCAGATTAAAGATTCTTGACTGTGAGGACGATAAGGAAAAGGAGTCTCTGCGTAAGAAAAGAGAAGAGCTTATCGCTTACAGAAACTCAATTGTAATCACTGACGATAAGATTACAATGCCTATGAAGAAATCAACCAAAAAGGGAATCACAGCCTGCATTGCAATTCTTCTTGTTGTTGCAATTCTTTGCGGCTATGTGTTCTCGGGCCTTGCAAGAAAAGGCTTTGTAAGCACTCTCGGCTATCCTCAGAGAGCTCTCACTGGCCTTGTTCTTACAGATTCAAACGGCAAAAAGCACAATATCAAGACTGTTACATATAACTATTACTACGCTGTAGCTTACAACAACCTTGAACAGCAGCAGCAGTATATGTCGCAGCTTTCCGGTCTTTCATCATCTTCGTCTGACAGCGGCGACACAATTGATTTTGACAAGCCTCTCAAGGAGCAGAAAACAACTGACGATGACGGCAAGGAAATCACATGGGAAAAGAAGCTGCAGGACCAGGTGCTTGACAGCATTAAGGAGCACTATTCTCTTTACTATGCAGCTGTTGAAGCAAACAACGGCAAGGAGCCCGAAATCTCTGAGGACGCGCAGACTGAAATTGACGACGCTCTCACTGAAATTGAAAAGAACGCAAAGAACAACAGATACACCCTTGACGCTTATCTCTCTCTCGCTATCGCTTACGGCGTAAACTCCGAGGTTTACAGGGAAGAGGAAAAAATCAAGGCTATCGCTGACGATTACAAAGAGAATTATAAGTTTACGGATAAGGAATATGACGCATATCTCAAGGACCATAAGGCTGACCTTATGGGCGTTGATATGATGTATTTCGAGGCTGCAAACGCTGACGACGCCAAGGCGTTCGTTAAGGCTCTTAACGCAGACGGCTCAAACTTTACGGAGCTTGCCGCAAAGTATGCAGAGGATGACTGGGACAAAAAGGCTAACCTTGATAAGGATAACGTAACCTATTATAATTTCACTCAGGAAAACGTTAAGGCTATGGGCGGCGCAATCAGCGTTGCTGACGAAAACAAAAAAGAGGACGAGAAGGACGATAACGCCGAGGCTAAGTATTCGGGAATCGAATGGCTCTTCTCAGACAAGAGAAAAGCAGGAGACGTTAAGAATTATTCTACCTCCGTTGTTTACATCTTAAAGCCCGCGCACCTTTATGAGGGCAATACTGTTAACGTTCGTCACATTCTCGTTCAGCCTGAAACAAAAACTAAGGATGACGACGGAAAAGACACCACGGAAACCGTAAACGCTTCCGAAGCAACTGATAAGCAGCTCGCAGCAGCTAAGAAGAAGGCTGATAAAATCTATGCTGAATATAAGAAGGGCGAAAAGACCTCCGAGGCTTTCGCTGAGCTTGCTAAGAAATATTCATCAGACAGCAACGCTTCAACAGGCGGTCTTTATGAGGATATTCCTACCAACCAGATGGTTCCCGTTTTCAACAACTGGTGCTATGATGACAGCCGCAAGGCAGGCGACACGGCAATAGTTCTTTCCGAATACGGTTATCATATTATGTACTTTGAGGGAAGAACTGAAACTCCGGTATGGCATAAGCTTGCCGACACAGTTCTCTCTTCGGACGATTCCGAATCCTCGCTTATAAGCATTACCGATAAGGCTGAGCTTAAAACATCATTCCTCGGTTCCCGTTATTTTGTAAAGGACGTTGACCTTTCATAATTAATCTTAAACGGTGAAATATGGCAACTGAAAAAAGCAAAAGGCTTAAACAGCTTGAAATTGAAAACGCAAGGCTTATGGCGGCGCTTGAGGACGCTGAATATGAGTGCGAGCGCCTTGAGATTATTAATTCAAATCTTGAGCGCCAGCTCAACGAGGCAAACCGCGAGCTTGAAAAGAATATAGAAATTCTTCAGGGCTTCAAAAGCGATATAGAAGGCCTTGTAAGCTCAATTGAAAAAGTGAATAAACAGTAATAACAACCCCTGATTTTACATATGTATTATCAGGGGTGTTTTTATGAACGGGGAATTTGAGAGAAAACACAGTCTCACTCTTGAAAACAGAGAAACGCTTGAAATGAGCGGGGTTAAGGATGTCGGCGCATTTAATGAGGAGCAGATAACAGCCACCACCTCTCTCGGCGATATCCTGATAAAGGGGAGCGCGCTCCACGTTGACGAGCTTAACCTTGAAACGGGAAGCCTGAAAGTAAGCGGAACAATCGGCGCTTTTGTGTATAATGATAAAGTCAACGCAAAGGGCTTTTTCGGGAGGCTATTCACATAGAAAGAGCGGCTCTGATTTTTGCGTTTCTCGGGCTTGCCTTCTCAATTCTGTTTGATTTTTTCACAGCCCTTGAAAAGGCGATTAACATAAAATGGCTTTCCTTTGTTATTGATTTTATTATGACTGTTTTTACCTCGGTTGTTATCGGCTGCACGCTGATTGCTTATTCAAACGGTAATTTCAAAGGGCTTTACTTTTTTATTGCCGCAGGAGTTTTTGTA
>CAMOWP010000108.1 GCA_946628455.1 uncultured Clostridia bacterium
TACGGTCATATTTTTTTGCTCCGTAGTTAACGGAAACAATCGGGCTGATGCCTTGCGAAGCGCCGATAAGTATTGCCCCCATAAAGTTGATAATCGTCAGCGTTATACTGAAGCTTGCAAGAACATTGCTTCCTGACGCTTTCATAATAACAATGTTATATATGTAAGAAATAATCCCCATGCTGACGGCGGAAATTCCTTCCGAAAGCCCGTTATAAAGCATTCTACCGATGAGCTTTAAATCAAACTTGAATTTGCAAAAAGCGAGTTTTGAATTTAATAATGCAAATGTGTAAAGCAAAACCGCAAGCACTGCCGAAAGTGCGCTGGCAAGCGCAGCACCTCTTACGCCCATATCAAGCTTAACAATAAAAAGATAATCAAGCGCTATGTTACCAAAAGCAGTTACTACCTGTCCAAGCATTGCCAAAGCAGGCTTGCCGACGGTTTCCATACACAGCGCCCAAAAGCCGCTGATTAAAAAAGCAGGCGCAAAATATCCGCAAATTGAAAGATAATCACAAACAAAGTTTATAACCGTTTCGTCTGCACCCAGCAAAACAGCAAGCTGTTTCGCAAAAACAGATACAACTACAATAAACAATGCCGAAAAAGCAAATATTAAAACTGACGTTAAAGTAAAAATACTTTTCGCCTTTTTGATATCGTTTTCGCCTATGCTGATACCGAGCAGCGTGTTGCCGCCTACGCCGATAATGACGGACACGCAGGAAAAAACACTTAAAACTGGCGCGCACAGCTCAACGGCGCTCAGAGCTTCCGCCCCGCAAAAGCGTGAAACGAAAATGCTGTCCACAAGCGAGTACAGCGAAAAAACAGCAATGCCAATCATTGCAGGAATTGCATAAGAGAAAAAAAGCTTCGGTATCTTTTCATTTTGTAAGTCAAGCTCTTTCATAAAAACCTCTCAAAGAATATGCCGCCCTTTCGAGCGGCATATTTTAATCATTTACCAAAACATTCTAAACAATCTCCAAAACATAGTAAAATCCTCCTTTCTGTTAATTACTGTTATATCTTCTTTCAAGCTCCTTATAATCCGGCTTCAGGCTGGAGGTCAGGGGCATTGAATCAATAAATATAACCTTTTTTGGTACTTGATATTCAGAAATATTATCCATACAATAACTGATGACTTCTTCGTCAGTTACTTCATTGCCTTCCTTTAGCTTAACAAAAGCAATTGGTATGTTTTCTCTTTTCTTATCGGGAACGGTGATTACTGCACAGCTTTCAACCTCAGGAATGGAAACAAGACAGCTTTCCGTTTTTGCAGGGATAAGCTTATTCGGCTTGCCGTCTGCACCGACGGTAACGGTCATTCGTCTGAGTCTGTCAACAAAAAACAGTTCGCCTCTTTCGTTAACACGCATAATATCTTCCGTGTTATACCAAGTAACACCATTGTCGTCTTTAATAAGGCTTTGCTTCGTAGCCTCCTCGTCTCCGTAATACTCGCTCATCATGGCAGGGGAATAAATATACAGCAAGCCTTCTGTTGCATTTTCAAGTTCTTTTCCTGTTTCGGCGTCAACAAACTTAAACATATTGCCGATACAGGGCTTACCGAGACTGCCCAAAGTCGGATTATCATAATAGCAATATGAAAACGAGCCGAGCACCTCGCTTGCACCGTAGCCCTGAACAATTTTTGCCGTGCCTCCGTGCGCTTTGATATATTCATCCGCACCGAGCTTAACTTCATCTTTTAATTCAACACCGCCAACGGAAACAACGCGCCATTTTGAACAATCTAAATCTTTATTAAGCTGTAACATTTTAGCAATATACGGCGGTATCGTCGGCCAATGATTGAACTGATACTGTTTGTTTCTTCTTTCAAGGTTTTCCGGCTCATACAGCGGGTCAAGCGCTACTGTTATGCCGAGGCACAGCGGCTCGTGAAGCATATTGAGAAGTGAATAGAATATCCAAAGCGGAAACGTTGTGAACAAAACATCACCGATATTATATCTTCCTATCTCGGTCATACCAAGCACCTGAATAAAGGAATCCATTGCGCGCCAGGTTGCCGTACACGCTTTGCTGTTTCCTGTTGAGCCTGAGGTGTAAGCAACTGCCGCCATATGGTTTTCTTCAAAAGGCACGGGCGTAATTTCTTCATAGGAACTTTCGCCTAATTCTATCAACTGCTGACAGTTGATGATACTTTTTCCGTCAATAAGTTTTGGCTTTACGCCTTTTGCTTTTTCAATTACTGTGTACTTGGCTTTATCTGCACTTAATCCTTTAGGCATTCCATCAAGAAGGGAAGTTACAATCACCTTTTCTACGCCGATTCCATTCAGCATATCAAGTGTTTCGTCACTGCAAAAAATATCGTTTGCAACGAAATATTTTGAGTCAAAATTCAAAAATTCTCTTTTCAGTTCATCTATTCCGTTAGAGCTGTTTACCATATGCTGACAAGCGCCGAGCTTGTCAAGCGCATAGAATATCGCAATAGCATACGGCGTTCCCAAAAGGCTTACGGTAACAACATCGTTTTTTCTGATACCAAGCTCATAAAAGCCTTTTGCCATATTGTTAATAAGCTCCGATAGTTCGCGATATGTAATATCATTACCCATATGTTTTACCGCAATGTTGTCGGGCAATTCTTCCGCTGTTTGTGCAAATCTGTTGTACGGTGTATCGCACTCAATAAACTTTTCGATTTCGCCGGCAACAGTTATCGCTTCTGCCTGCTCACGCAGTTTTACTAAATCTACGTTCATATTCCCTCCTAAAAATAAAAAATGCGTACAGCCAAGCTGTACGCCAAAAACGCAAGCTCAACTGTCGCCAAACACATCACATATAATACACGTGGTAAAAGTATGCAATTAAGAGCATGCATTTTTATCAAGAGATAAAAATAGCATACTTCTACACACGTTAAATATTCATTTGTGATGTATTTGGCACTTACATTTTAGCATTTTTTAACGAGATAGTCAAGATATATGTCATATGGTGTAGCGAGCATAGGATTTGTACTGCCAAATCCGGAAAAGAAAAAACAGACCGAAAGAGAATCAGTCTGTCGTTAATGAAATATTGCAAGCAATATGAAATAATTTGCTAAAGCGAATTGTGAAATATCTCGCTTTGCTCGATATGAAATTAAATCAATCCTACATACGCCGCAGGCGTATTTCATTGCGAAGCAATTTCATATTCTGAAAGAATATTTCACTAATCCGCAAGGATTAATTTAATTGGGAGAACCTTCTTTACGAAGGCCCTCCCGCGGGTGTCTTTTCTTTTTAGAATAAATCCTTATTATCAATAATTGCTTTAGCAGCGGTGCAGCCGGGGCAGTCGCAATAAACTCCGCCGTTTGCCTTCACCTCTTTTGCGTGCTCGTGCTTTTCCTTTGCAACTTCTTCGCCGAAAATCTGCTTTGCGAGGTCAGTTGCCATAAATTCAATAGTATTGTCTATCGTGCAGATGTCCTCCTCAGCCTCGGCAACGAGAATTTTTCCTGCCTCAGCCTCATTTTCAGTTCCGATTGAATCAAGGTATTTCTGCGCAGCCTCCTTGAATTCGGGGCACGCGCTTACAGCGTCAAGCACTGCCTGAGCAAGCTCTTTTTTCATAATTAATTCCTCCTTAAGTTGATAAACTGATTATATCATAATTATCTATAATACACAATAGAAATTGCTTTCCCACGCGGGAATGTATTTTGAGTGACGGAAAAAGATTTTGTAATCGTTATTCATTTCCCATACCTTTAGAGGGAGGGTAAACAAATCCTCGTTTCTGTGGTAAGCGCAGATATATAGCTTTGGGCGGTACTCCTTAACCGTCTTTTCCATTCCGCAAAGCGCCTTAAGTTCAGAGCCCTCAATATCCATTTTTATAAAGCTCGGTCTGAGCTCGAGCGAATCAATGTCAATAACCTCAACGCCCACTCCGTCAGCAGAAAGCTTTGAGTTTCTTCCTGCCTTTTTAGCAAAAATAAGAGTGTCCTTTTTATCCCACGCGCCCATATTCAGGCACGAAATATTAAACATTTCCTCTGTATTTTTCAGCAGCTTTTTAAAGTTTTTTTCATCAGGCTCAAGCGCTGTTATGTAGCCATATTCGCCGCCCGTTGCCTCTAAAAATTCCCTTATTGTGTCGCCGTCATAAGCGCCGAGGTCGATTATGTTTTCACTCCGGCTGAGCTTCAGAATCTCGCTGTACACCTCGCTTTTATCGCAAAAGGAGCGGAGCAGGTATTCAATTTTTCCGCTCACCTTGAAATTGAGAATGTCAAGATAAACGCGCCTGCTTTCGTCATCTGCAAGGCGGCTGTAAACAAGGTCAAATTTTTCCTCGTTTTCAGCTATGAATTCTCTTGAGAAAAGCCCTCCGCCCGCAACGGGAACGTCAGGCGCAAAAACAGTGTGCTCGCTGTTAATCTCCTTAATTCTGTCAATAACCCCGTCAAGGTGGCTCGCAAAGCAGAGCACAACGTTGAAATCCTCATGTTTTTCGTAGACCTCGCTGTATTTCATAACTCTGTAGCCCTTGAAGGAGTGACCCCTTACAAATTCATCGGAGGCAAAAATGCCCTCAATTTGAACTCCGTACTCACCAAGCACAGCCATAATCTTTTCTGCGCCGAGCCCCATCCCGTAAAGAATTACGGGCTTTTTATCTTCCCTGAGAACGTCCCATACGTTCTTTTCCTTTATCAGTTCCAGCATAAAATCACCGCATATATAATAACATATTTTCTTTCTCTTTACAAATTGAACTTAATATTATATAATATTAAATTGAAAAATTATATTTAAGGAGTGAACTGCCGATATGGCAAGTGGCGGTCTGAGAAGACTATTCAGGCGCGAGGGCTCAACCGAGGAGGAAATAAAGCAGCTTCTCGTTGAGGATGACGAGGGCGAAATTAAGCTCTCACAGCGCGAAATGATTAATAATATCTTCGAGTTTGACGATACTAACGCAGGGGATATTATGACACACAGAACAGATATTACTGCTTTACCCGATACTGCAAAAATAAAGGATATTGCCGACGCTGCAATTGAGGACGGCGTTTCAAGAATCCCGATTTACCACGAGGACCTTGACGACATCCTCGGCATTATCTATGTTAAGGATTTGCTTAAATTCGTCGGAAGGGAAATAGGCGAGGAGGAGAGCATTAAGGATTTTATCCGCGAGCCTCTTTACGTTCCCGAATCAATCCCGTGCGGACGTCTTTTTGAAAAAATGACGGAAACGCACGTTCAGCTTGCAATTGTTGTTGACGAATACGGCGGAACGGCAGGACTCGTAACGCTTGAGGATATCGTTGAGGAGCTTGTAGGCGATATTGCCGATGAGTACGACGAGGAGGAGCAGAGCGTTAAAAAGCTTGACGATAATACATATATTTTCGACGGCGTAACTGATATTGAGGACGTTGAGGACGTTCTCGGTATCAAATTCCCCGAGGGCGATTACGACACCCTTGCGGGCTTTGTTATCAGCCGCCTCGGCTATCTTCCGAGCGAGGACGATAAGGACGCAAAAATCGAATATAATAATATTGAATTCACTGTTCTCAGTGTTGAGGACAGAAGAATTGAAGAAATAAAGGCTCACAGAAATTAAGGAGTTTTATGGTAGAACAGATACTTGAGCTTGAGGGCGTTGAGCAGGCGATATCGCTCTTCGGCTCGTTTGATGAAAATATAAGAATGGTTGAAAGGGAGTTTTCCGTTTCAATCGTTTCAAGAGGCTCGGCGCTCAAGGTTATGGGCGAGGCTGAAAATGTTTCAAAGGCGGCAAGAGCAATCAATTCTATGCTCGTTTTTGTAGGAAAGGGCGAGCCGCTGACGGAGCAGAATATCCGCTACGTTATGTCTCTTGTAAACGAGGGCAACGAGGATAAGCTCTCCTCAATGACAACGGATTCAATCTGCATAACCTCAAAGGGGCGCCCGGTTAAGCCGAAAACCCTCGGCCAGCGGAATTATACCGAGGCGATTAAAAACAACACCATAACCTTCGGCATCGGCCCTGCGGGAACGGGTAAAACGTATCTCGCTGTTGCTATGGCTGTAACGGCTTTCCGCGCAAAAGAGGTTAACAGAATTATCTTAA
>CAMOWP010000109.1 GCA_946628455.1 uncultured Clostridia bacterium
AAACTATCTTTTCCCGAGAGGGCTTGCCGTTGAAGCAAACGCAACCGCGATGAACGAATTCAAAAACAAGGAAAAAGCAAAGCAGTTTCATAAGGCCGAGGAAATTAAGGCTGCTAACGAGCTTAAGGACAGGCTTGAGGGCAAAACAGTCAAGCTCACTGCTAAGGCAGGAGCTAACGGAAAGCTCTTCGGCTCCGTAACCTCAAAGGACGTTGCGGCTAAAATCAAAGAGGAGTTCGGCGAAGCTGTTGATAAAAGAAAAATTGTTATGAACGATATTAAAGCCTTCGGAACCGTTCAGGCTGAAATCAAGATTTATCAGGGAATTTCGGCTACGGTATTTGTCAGCGTTCAGGAGGCTTAACCTGATTGATAAAGAGGAGTTACAATGCCTGACAATAATTTAAACGTAATGCTTCCTTATAACAGGGAGGCTGAGCAGAGTGTGCTCGGAAGCATACTCATAGATTCAAGCTGTATGTCAATTGCGGTTAAATATCTTGTGCCCGATAATTTCTTTTTACCCGAGCATAAGGCTATTTATTCCGCAATGATGACTATGTACGACAACAAGGGAACGTCAATTGATACAATCACTATTGCCGATACCCTTGCCAAAAGCGGCTACAGCGACACGGCAGGTGCAAGGAATTACATATATCAGCTTGCGCAGATGGTCCCGTCAACCGCAAATGTTGAAAACTATGCAAAGATAGTAAGAGAGCAGTCATATCTCAGAAGCCTTATTCAGATAGGTCACGACCTTATTGAAAACTCTTCCGCTTCAGACGCAGACGCTAAAACCATTATGGAAAACGCCGAGCAGAAGCTTTTCGATATGCGAAAGGGCAAGGAATCAAACGGCCCCAAGCTCCTTAAGGACGTTATCGTAAACGGAGTTTATGACCGCCTCGGAAAGCTCAACAGCGACGAGAGGGACGATTATAAGGGAATCCCTACAGGCTTCGGTCTGCTTGATAAGTATATTACGGGGCTGAATAAATCAGACCTTGTGCTTATCGGCGCGCGCCCTGCAATGGGTAAAACAAGCTTCGCGCTTAACCTTGCTCATAATCTTGCAGTCGGCGCAAAGAAAAAGGTTGTTTTCTTCTCCCTTGAGATGACTAACGAGCAGCTTGCCGAGAGGCTTCTCGCCTCCCAGTGCGCAATAGATTCAAAAAAGTTCAGAACGGGAGTTCTCACTGAGGATGAATGGGTAAGGCTCGGCAACGCGGCTTCGTCCTTCTATGATACTCAGCTCTATCTTTCAGACGCTTCTGCAATAACCGTGCCTGAAATGAAATCAATAGTCAGAAGAATGAGAGATGTCGACTGCGTTATCATTGACTACTTAGGGCTTATCTCATCTTCTGAAAAAACGGAAAACAGAGTTCAGGAGGTTACAAAGATAACCAAAAACCTCAAGATGATGGCTAAGGATTTAGATATCCCCGTTGTCTGCTGCGCTCAGCTTTCGCGTGGAACAGAGGGCAGGGGAAAGAGCCACAGACCTCAGCTTTCAGACCTTCGTGAATCGGGCTCAATTGAGCAGGACGCTGATATCGTAATGTTTCTCTACAGAGAGATTTATTACGCAGGCGAAAAGCTTGACGACGATACTGCTGAACTTGATAAGAATAAAACTGAGCTCATAGTTGCCAAGAACCGTCACGGTGAAACGGGAACTATCGAGTTAGTATTTGACAGCGAATATACTCGCTTCAGACCGATTGAAACAAATGAAAATTATTCATAAAATTGATGAAACGGTAAGAAAATATAATATGCTCAGCAGCGGCGACAGCGTCGCAGCAGGTGTCTCGGGCGGCAAGGATTCAATGCTTCTGCTTTACTACCTCCTCTCAAAAAGGGAGGAGCTGAAGCTCAGAATCACCGTTTTAAACGTTGAGCACGGCATAAGAGGCGAGGCTTCAAAGCGGGACAGCGAATTTGTTAAGGAGTTCTGTGAAAAGAATAACCTTGAATTCCGTCTGCTTGAAATCAACGCTACCGCAGAGGCAAAAGCCGCAGGGCTCGGTGTTGAGGAGTATTCAAGAAACAGAAGGTACGCCTTCTTTTCTTCTCTCGGCGCTGATAAAATCGCAACGGCTCACAGCCTTTCCGATAACGTTGAAACGCTATTGTTCCGCCTTGCAAGGGGAACCTCGCTCAGCGGCGCAACGGGTATTCCGCCCGTCAGGGATAATATTATCAGGCCGCTGATTGAATGCACTGCAGACGAAATAATTGACGCCTGCAAGGAACTTGAAATTCCCTACGTTACCGATGAAACAAACAGCGATAACGAATATTCAAGAAACAGAATCAGAAACCTTGTTATCCCTGTTTTAAAAAGCATTAATCCCGACGCGGAAAGTGCAATCGGAAGATTTATCAGCTGTGCAAACGAGGATGAGAGCTGCCTTAAAGCGCTTGCCGAAGGCTACGTTGATGAAGCGCTGAGCTGTGAAAAGCTCAGGGGAGAAAAGCCCTCTGTTATCAAGAGAGCTATTCAGCTTTACGCCTCCTCCTTCGGGATTACTCTTGATGAAAAGCACCTTGTTAAGGTAGCCGAGCTTATTGACAAACGCGGAAGGTATCAGCTTAAAGGAGAGCTGTTTGCCGTGTCCGATTCAGAGACTCTGCGCTTCAAGGCAATCAGCGAAAACGAGCTTGATTTTACTGTTAAATCAGACGTCGTTGACGTATCGGACTGTAATTTGTATAAAAAAGAATTTACTTTTAGCTGTGATTATGATAAAATAAGCGGTAATGTTTATGTAAAACACAGGCAGGAGGGCGACAGAATCACTCCTGCAGGCAGAGGCTGCTCAAAGTCTCTGAAAAAGCTTTTTAACGAGCTCAGAATCCCCGCAGATGAAAGGCTTAACGTTCCCGTTATCTGCGACGGCGAAGGGATAATCGGCGTATACGGCTACACTGTCAGCGAGCGAGTTAAAAAAGATAAGGACACAAAGAGAGTTTTTCTTCTCAATGTGCTTACGGAGGACAATAATTAATGAGAGATAATATGTCAAAGAATTTCAAATCGGGCTGGATATATATTCTTATACCCGTTTTGCTTATCGGCGCAATTCTTGTAATGTCAGGGCAGAATAAGCAGGAAACAAAGAGATATTCAGAGGTTGTCGGGCTGTTTACCAATAACAAGGTAGCAGAGTTCGAGCTTGACCTTTCAAACGGTAATCTCAAGTACCGTCTGTTCTCTGACGAAAAGAAAAAGGAAAATACCTACACCGTTCCTAACGTTGCATATTTCATTGACGATATAAACGAAAGTGTTAAGGAATATAACAGGGTAAATCCCACCAAGCCGATTAAATACAACTATATCAAGGGAACGGCTAATTCCTGGTGGATGAGCCTTCTCCCGTCAGTTCTGTTCGGCGTTCTCCTGGTGCTTATGGGAATCTGGGCGGTAAGGCGGATGGGCAATACCATCGGCAACGAAACCAACAGAACTCTCGGCTTCGGCAAGATTAAGACCAAGAACACCGCCGAGGATTCCGACAAAACCTTCGAGGACGTTGCCGGCTGCGACGAGGAGAAGGAGGAACTCAAGGAGCTTGTTGATTTCCTTAAACAGCCTGAAAAGTATACTCAGATTGGCGCGAGAATTCCAAAGGGTGTGCTTCTTGTTGGCCCTCCGGGTACAGGTAAAACTCTTCTCGCAAAGGCTGTTGCAGGCGAGGCAGGCGCTCCGTTCCTTTCAATTTCGGGCTCCGATTTCGTTGAGATGTATGTCGGAGTCGGAGCGTCTCGTGTGCGCGACCTTTTCGAGCAGGCTAAAAAGAAAGCTCCCGCAATAGTATTTATTGACGAGATTGACGCAGTAGGCCGTCACAGAGGAACAGGTATGGGCGGCGGAAACGACGAGCGCGAGCAGACCCTTAACCAACTTCTTGTTGAAATGGACGGCTTCGGAACAAACAGCGGCGTTATCGTTATGGCGGCAACAAACCGCCCCGACGTTCTTGACCCCGCGCTTCTCAGACCCGGCAGATTTGACAGACAGATTACAGTTAACAGACCTGACGCAAAGGGCAGGGAGGAAATCCTCAGAGTTCATTCAAAGGAAAAGCCGCTCGCTCCAGACGTTGATTTGAAGGAGATTGCAAAGGATACAATCGGCTTTACGGGCGCTGACCTTGAAAACCTTATGAACGAGTCTGCAATTCTTGCCGTTAAGCGCGGCAAGATGTCAATAACCGCAGCTGAGATTGTTGACGCAACCTCAAGAGTTGAGCTCGGTACTGAAAAGAAATCCCACAAGTACACCGAAAAAGCGAAAAAGCTTACAGCCTTCCACGAGGCAGGCCACGCTGTTTCGGCATATTACGTTGAGGGTCACGACCCCGTTAAGGAAATTTCAATCGTTCCGCGAGGCCTTGGAGCAGGCGGTTACACCTGGTATACTCCTCAGGACGAAAACTATGATTCAAGAAATGATATGCTTAATCATCTTGTATCAATGTTCGGCGGAAGAGTTGCAGAGGCTGTTGCGCTTCACGATATTTCAACGGGCGCTTCAAACGACCTCCAGCAGGCAACAGAGATTTGCCGCAATATGGTTACAAAGTACGGTATGAGCGATTCTGTAGGCCCCGTAGTATATGACGACGGCAACGGCGAGGTATTCCTCGGCAAGGATTACGGCAGAGTTAATAACTACAGCGAGGCAACCTCCGCAAGAATTGACGAAGAGGTTGAACGCATTATGCGCGCGGCTTACGCTAAAACCGAAAAGATTCTCACTGAGCATTTTGACAAGCTTGAGCTTGTTGCTAATACTCTTCTTGAGAAAGAGAAGATAAGCGGCGAACAGTTTGAAAGCCTGATGAAATACGGCAAGCTTGAAGAGAAGGCTGAAAATACCGATGAAGATACTGCTTCAGAGGAAGAAGCAGAAGCTCAGGAGGCGTCTTATATACCCGAAGAAATGAGCGTTACAGACGAAACGACCTCAGTTGTGACAGACGCAGCTGAAACTTCAGAAACCGAATAAAACAATAAAAGCTTTACGGATTCCGTAAAGCTTTTATTTTAGAATAATCCTGTTTTTTCAATTCGTTTTTCAAAGAAGCGAACAGGCTTTTTAACAAGGAATTTAACTCCGAGTCCGATTAAAAGACCTACTCCGATATATGCTGATAGCTTGAGTAAATCAACCCAGTAATCGTTTGCATACGTTCCGCAAACACATTCTCGCATAGCGTTAATAACAAAGGTAAACGGCATATAGGGATTGAGTACCTGGAAGAAATTAGGAGTGACATCTATCGGGAAAGTACCTCCCGAGCCGCCTATCTGAATAACGAGGAAGATAATTCCTATTGCCTTTCCTATATCTCCAAATGTAAAGCCGAGTGAGTAGACAAATACGGTAAACGCGACTGCCGCGACTACTCCTGCCAAAATAAATTTAGCAGGGTGGTAGCACTGTATATTCAGAAAGTATAAATCTCCGAGGCAGATTATCAGTGCCTGAGTTACTGAAAACGCAAGGAATGTCAGCATTCTTCCGAAATAGCTCTGATATATTCTTATGTTTCCGATTTCCTTCTTTTTCTTAACAGCCGTTTTTACTACTGCTATTAATACCATTGCGCCAACCCATATTGCAAGTGTGCTGTAAAACGGTGCCATAGCAGAGCCGTAATTCTCAATTCCGTAAACCTTATCCGTGTTAACAATAACGGGGCAGGCGAGGAATGCGCCTAGCTGTTCGGTATTCTTTGATGAAACGTTTTTGATAGTATTAAATATCTCGCTATCCTCAAGACCGTCAATTTTGCCCGATAATGTTTTAATCTGTTTTTTTATATTTGTCAGAAGCGTATCTATTGAAGCAATTAACTCTTCGCCGCTGTCTGCAGTTTTGTTTAAGCTGTCAGTCAGAGTTTTAAGCGCTGGTAAATCACCGTTGAGGTCGGTTACGAGCTCTCCTGTAACAGTCAGAAGATCAAGAACAGCATTAAGATTATCGTCAACAACGGGTTTAACGTCATTTTTATAATCGCTTTGCATAGAAGAAATATCCTTTGAAAGCTTGTTGATATCGCCTGCTATTGAGCTTATCTCTTTTGTTGCCGAG
>CAMOWP010000110.1 GCA_946628455.1 uncultured Clostridia bacterium
TAGGGGCAAAAGTATAAAGCCAAAACCTAACCTTCTTTATGGCGGACACCCCAAGTCAGCTGCGTTTATACTCTTTTTTCCTTTTTTAGCAGGTTGGGCTTCAGCTCCCTGATAATATGCATAGGAAGATAAAGCGAGCTTTTCTTTTTCAGCTTAACCGCTCCGCTTTTAGTCAGCACCTCGGCAACAAACCTTGAGCAGAAATACTCCTTCTTGAAATTGTGCGGAATTCTGGCGATACATAAAAGAGTTCCGAAAACGGAATATTTGATTTCTCCCCTTTTATCCTCAAACCACTTTATTTCATTTTTGAGCTTTTCAAAGGTTTCATTATCCGTGTAAATATAAAACCTTATTCTGTCAGGCATAAGATATTTTGATTCTTTATTCTCCCAGTTTTCCTTTATAAAGCCCTTAAGGTTAAAGGAATAAAATTCCTTTTCCTCAGGGTCGACGGAAATTGAAATATGGGTATACTCGCCGCTGCTGACAGCTATCAGCTTGCTGAACGCGTCGCTGTATTTTGAAAGAAGAATCGTAACCTTTTTCATTGCTTCACCCCAAATTAAGATGTTTTTATAATATCATATATATTAATATAAATCAACTTATTTTCATCTGTTCTTTTCGCGCGGCTGCTTATGCGGCTGAAAGCGCTTTAAAATGTGCATTATAAACAACGTACAAATTTTCACAAATGTCATCTTTGTTAAAAAATTAACTTGATATATATTTTTATTATGTTATAATGGGAATGGCAAAAATTGAGGCTAATAATTTATTTAAAAAGGAGATAAAAACTATGCCTAAAGTAGTATGTCCATGGAACTTAATTACTGATTTTGTAACCGACGCTTTCGTTGGCTACGGTATTCCGAGAGACGAAGCTGAAATGTGTACAGACGTTCTTCTTGAATCCGATAAAAGAGGAATCGAGAGCCACGGCTGCAACAGATTCAAGCCCATCTATCTTGACAGAATTAAGGCCGGAATCCAGTCACCTACAACAAACTTTGATATCATCAAGGAAACCGAAACAACAGCAGTTGTTGACGGCCATAACGGAATGGGCCAGGTTATCGGAACAAAGGCTATGCAGATGGCTATTGACAAGGCTAAGAAATACGGTATGGGTATGGTAGTTGTTCGCAATTCCTGCCACTACGGTATCGCAGGCTATTACACATCTATGGCAACAGAGCAGGGCTGCATCGGTATGACAGGTACAAACGCACGTCCTTCAGTTGCTCCAACCTTCGGAACAGAGGGTATGTTCGGAACTAACCCGTTCACTCTCGGCGTTCCTTCAGACGAAGCATTCGATTTCAACTTTGACTGCGCAACCTCAATCACCCAGAACGGTAAGATTGAATACTACGCAAGAATTGACGAGCCCGTTCACCCGGGAACAATCATCAATATCGACGGTACCCCCGTAGAGGGCGACGCAGGCGTTGCTCTTAAGAAGATTCGTCAGGGTACAGCTGCTCTCACAACTCTCGGCGGAATCGGCGAGGCACTCGGCGGATATAAGGGATACGGCTTTGCAATGTTCGTTGAATTCCTTTCATCCGTTCTTCAGGACGGCGCTTACGGCAAGGACCTCGACGGTAAGGACGAAGAAGGCAACATCAGACCTTATCACCTCGGCCATTTCTTCATTGCTATTGATACTAACCATTTTCTCGGCGAGGAAATCTGCAGAAAAAAGACAGGCGACATTATCCGTAAGGTACGCGAATCAAGAAAAGCACCTGGCGCTGAAAGAATTTATATCGCAGGCGAGAAGGAATATGAAATCTGGAAGGAAAGAGAGCCTCACGGCGTTCCGATTAACGAGTCCGTTCAGGGCGAAATCAATGCTGTAAGAGACGAGCTCGGTCTCGACTATACTTTCCCGTGGGAAGACAACTATACCCCATATCCGGAAACAAAGAAAATCACATCTCACATCGAGAGATAATTGATTTAATTAAATAATGGGAGGGAGCATTCCCTCCCGTAATTATACCGCAAGGAGATAAAATATGGACTACAGAAAAGAATCATTAAGACTTCACGGTGAGTGGAAGGGTAAGGTTGAAGTTATTGCCCGCGCTAAGGTTGACAATAAGGACGCACTTTCACTTGCATATACTCCGGGCGTTGCTGAGCCCTGTCTCGCAATTCAGGAGGATTACACAAAGAGCTGGGAGCTCACAAGACGTTGGAATATGGTTGCCGTTGTAACCGATGGTACTGCTGTACTCGGTCTCGGCGACATCGGCCCCGAAGCAGGTATGCCCGTTATGGAGGGTAAATGCGTGCTCTTTAAGGAGTTCGGCGATGTTGACGCATTCCCTCTCTGCGTAAGAACTAAGGACGTTGACGAAATTGTTAATATCATCTATATGATAAGCGGCTCCTTCGGCGGCGTTAACCTTGAGGATATCGCAGCTCCGCGTTGCTTCGAGATTGAAAAGAAGCTCAAGGAAAAGTGCGACATTCCGATTTTCCATGATGACCAGCACGGTACTGCTGTTGTTACATCTGCAGCTCTTATCAACGCTATGAAGCTCACAGGCAGAAAGCTTGAGGACTGTAAGGCTGTTATTAACGGCTCAGGCTCAGCAGGCGTTGCTATTGCTAAGCTGCTTATGACTCTCGGCCTTAAGGACGTTATCCTTTGCGACAGAACAGGCGCTATTTATGAGGGAAGAGACAACCTCAATCCTTCAAAGGCTGAAATAGCTAAGGTTACTAACAGAGGTATGGTTAAGGGCGGCCTTGCAGACGCAATGAAGGGCACAGATATCTTCATCGGCGTTTCTGCTCCCGGTATCGTATCACAGGATATGATTAAGTCAATGAACCCTGACCCAATCGTTCTTCCTATGGCTAACCCGACTCCTGAGATTATGCCTGATGAGGCAAAGGCTGCAGGCGCTGCTATCGTTGGTACAGGCCGTTCTGATTTCCCGAATCAGATTAATAACGTGCTTGCATTCCCCGGCATCTTCCGCGGTACTCTTGACGTTCGCGCAAGCGATATCACAGAGAATATGAAGATAGCTGCTGCATACGCTATTGCATCTCTCGTTGACGAGAAGGACCTCAACCCCGATTACATTCTTCCTCACGCTTTTGATGAAAGAATCAAGGATACGGTTGCCGCTGCAGTTGCAGAGGCTGCACGCAAGGACGGCGTAGCAAGAATCTGACAGAAAACACACCGAAAGGCAGTTCAATGAACTGCCTTTTTTATTGCGCCGGTTTTCATTTTATCAGGCTTTTGTCTGTTATCTTGTCAAGAAAGCGGGTAATATTTTGTGAAATGGTAACAAAAGTTACAATAATGTTACAAAATGGTTGTGACAATCTGCTATAGATTACAGCTACCGCGGTTTGTTATAATGCATAGCACCGAAACGAAGGAAAACAGTTTCCGACACGTTTCAGAAAGGAAAGTGCTATGGCAAAAACAAAGAAGCAAATTATTTTACCTCTTGTAGCTGTTATCACTGCATTGATTTCACTTTTGACGCCTATCAGCGCGCACGCAGAGGGCGAGCTTTACGAGCCGAGGCTCACAGCTCCCGATTCTTCAATCCCCTACTATTCACGCGAGCTGAACATATATTTTCAGACAGGAACGCCTATGCCTAACTGCGTTGCTTACGCATACGGCAGAATTTATGAAATGAACGGCGAAAAGCCGCTCTTCACCCACGGCAGCGCGGGCGACTGGTACGGTATGAACAAGGCAAACGGCTATTACGATTACGGCAGCGAGCCGAAGCTCGGCGCAGTTGCCTGCTGGAGCCGCCACGTTGCAATTGTTGAAGCAATCAACGACGACGGCAGCGTAACTATTTCAGAATCGCACTGGGGCGGCACGTATTTTGACGTAAGAACATATCAGGATATGACCTCGCACTACGGCCAGACCTTCTACGGTTATATTTATGCATATAACGAGGGCCTCAGCAAGGAGCTTGAGGAAAAGCTCCTGAACGCAGATAAGGATAACAGCGATTATATGACCCCTGCGCTTGAAAACAACAGCGTAGCATATGAGGTAAAGAATTTCGGCGTAACAGACGGAGTTAAGAACACTAATAATATTGACGATATTTTCTTAAAAAAATCCAACTAAAATAAAATCTCCCAAACGGGAGGTTTTATTCTTTATCTTTTTTGTATAAATTCACATTTTTATAAATAATTATTTAATTTCATTTCGTATTCTGTTATAATACACATAACAACTAAAAGGAGGATTATTTATGGGAGGATTTTTCGGAGCAGTCTCCAAAGACGATTGCGTTTTTGACCTGTTTTTTGGCGTTGATTACCATTCTCACCTCGGAACAAGGCGTGCGGGCCTTGCGGTATACAGCAAGGATGAGGGCTTTGACAAGGCCATTCATAACATTGAAAACACGCCCTTCAGAACAAAGTTTACAAAGGAATCAAATTCCATGCACGGCACAATGGGTATCGGCTGCATCAGCGATTTTGAGGCACAACCGATTCTCGTTCGTTCTCATCACGGAACCTTTGCGATTTCAACTGTAGGTAAAATCAACAACAACGAGGAAATAGTTGAGGAAATCATTAAAAACAACACTCACTTTTTTGAGATGCACGGCGGTGAAATTAACCAGACTGAGTTAGTTGCGGCAATTATTAACCAGAAGGAGAATTTCATTGACGGAATCAAATACGCTCAGGAGATAATAGACGGCTCAATGAGCATGCTTATACTGACTCCTAAGGGAGTTTATGCCGCAAGGGATAAAATGGGAAGAACTCCGATTGTTCTCGGCGAGAAGAAGGACGGCTACTGCGCTTCCTTTGAAAGCTTTGCATACCTTAACTTAGGCTATTCTCCGCTCAAGGAGCTCAAGGCGGGAGAGATTGTTGTTATGACTCCTGACGGAGTTAAAACTCTTGTTGACGGCTCAGACAAAATGAAAATCTGCACCTTCCTGTGGATTTACTACGGTTATCCGTCATCCATGTACGAGGGCCTGAGCGTTGAAAGGATGAGATACCGCTGCGGACAGGCAATCGCAAGGCGCGACACCGCCAAGCCCGACGTTGTAGCAGGCGTTCCCGATTCAGGCGTTGCTCACGCAATCGGATACGCTAATGAATCGGGTATACCGTATTCGAGACCCTTTGTAAAATATACTCCGACCTGGCCGCGCTCATTTATGCCGACTCACCAGACGAAGAGAAATCTTATCGCTAAGATGAAAATTATCCCCATCAAGAATCTTATCGAAGGCAAGAGCCTCCTTATGATAGACGATTCAATCGTAAGGGGTACTCAGCTCAGGGAAACAACCGAATACCTTTTCGCAAGCGGTGCAACAGAGGTTCATATCCGCCCTGCGTGCCCTCCTCTTTTCTACGGCTGTAAATACCTCAATTTCTCACGTTCAACCTCTGAGATGGAGCTTATAACAAGACGCGTTATCCAGAAGCTTGAGGGCCGCGTTCCCGACGAGGAAACGGTAAGGGAATATATCGACCCCGATTCTGAAAAATACGCAAAAATGAACGAAGAAATCAGAAAAGAGCTTAAATTCACCTCCCTGCAGTATCAGCGCCTTGACGATATGCTCAAGGCAACGGGTATAGACCCCGACAAGCTCTGCACCTACTGCTGGGACGGCAGAGAATAATTTCTTTTAAATGTTTAAAACATATAAATAAAACACATAAAAAACGCTACGGCTTTCACCGTAGCGTTTTTATTAATGCTTAATTATTCAGCGTCAAAAGTCTTTCTTGCTTCTTCCCAGCCGGCTTTGATGCTCTTGAGGCCCTTAGCAACAACATCCTTGAAATCATCAGTAGCGTTAGCTGTAGCGCCCTGAAGCTTAGCAGCAGCTTCCTGTAAAGCGTCTCTTGCAGCAGCAATTTTAGCTTCGATTTCAGCCTTAACAGCGTCAGCCTCAGCTTCCTTTGCAGCGTTCTCAGCAATTGCAGCCTGTGCAGCAGCAAGACGTGCAATCGGAACTCTGAACGGTGAGCATGAAACGTAGTCAAGACCAATCTTGTGGCAGAACTCAACAGAGCTCGGGTCGCCGCCGTGCTC
>CAMOWP010000111.1 GCA_946628455.1 uncultured Clostridia bacterium
AAGAAAGTCGGAAATGGTAAAGCCCGTAAAGCCCCATTGGTCTCTTAAAACATCCTTTAGGAGATATTTGCTTTCACAGCAATGCTCGCCTCTGAAAAGATTATACGCGCCCATAATTGACATTGCGCCTGAATCTATGCACGCCTTGAAATGAGGGAGATAAACCTCGTGAAGCGTTTTTTCGTCAGCTGAAACGTTAACGTCAAAGCGGATGTTTTCAATGCTGTTTACGGCGTAATGCTTAGGGCAGGCAATGATTCCCTTATCCTGAACTGCTTTGGTAAGCGCCGAGCCCATTTTGCCGAGGAGGAACGGGTCCTCGCCGTAGGTTTCCTGCGCCCTTCCCCAACGAGGGTTGCGAAGCAGGTTAATGCAGATTCCCGCAAAATAGTTTCCGCCCTGAGCGGCTACCTCGTCAGCAATGGCAGAGCCGATTTCATATTCAAGCTCCTCGTCAAACGCCGCGCCGCGAGCCATTGAAACGGGAAAGCAGGTGCTGTTTCCCATAACGACTCCGCGCGGACCGTCGGAAAACGCAACGGCGGGAATGCCGAGCCTTTTAACACCTCCGCTGAGGCAGGGGCGGCAGTTATATTTCTGCCCCTTCGTTATGAGGTCATAGCCGTTTCTGAGGAAGAACTGCTGACCCGAGAGCATATGCAGCTTTTCGCTCAGCTTAAGCTCGCTGCAGAGCTCCTTTGAAACGGAATATAACGTTTCGTCAGTCCGGTTTTCGTAATACTTTTTTACTGCGTCAATAAATTTCATTTTATCGCGTCCTTTTTTATGCGGGCGACCAAAGGTCGCCCCTACGGTTTTGCGGGACGTCGAGAACGCCGTCTCCTACGGTTTTGCGGGACGTCGAGGACGCCGTCCCCTACTTTTTTGATTAGCTGTCCGCAAGACCCTGAATTGTTAATTGTTAATTGTTAATTAATATCATTCCGCCCTTGCGCGCTCTGCCCGTGTTCCATAGCTCATAAAAATCGAGCCATTCCCACTCGCTGTAGGTTACGGCTTTTACCATAAGCGAATCCTCAAAAAGCTCGTAGCCGTTTAAAAGAAACCAGTGCCATTCGTATTCCTTATACCTCGGGTTTGAATGGTAAAGGCAGAGGAAAGGAACGGGCAAGCCCTTATCAATCTGGCGTATAAGAGCCGCCTTTGCTTTTTCATAGGGCTCGTCCCCTTCTATTCCCGAAAGAGTTATAGCGCTGCCTTTATCGCTGAGGTAATTTCCGAAGCCTTCAAGATAGATTGAAAGTCGGTCTATTCCGCTCATTTTCGGGTGAAGGTAAGGCTTCATAATTTCACCGAAGGAGACGAAATCCGCTTTTGTTACATTTTTCGCGTCAAACGGGCAGAGAGAGGTTGCAAAATTCCTGTCAAGATAAATACAGCTTTCTATTGCCGTTTCGGCAGCGCAGCCGCCGAGGCGCATCATAAAGCCTGAAAACCACTCCTGATTGCCGCCGTAGGACGCGCCGATATAATGATGATTAAGTTCTTTTTTCATTCTTTTATTTCCCGCAATTTTTTATGCTTTAATTATATCATATATACTATTCAAATGCAATTTCAATCTGTGCGTCGGGGATTGAGATTGATTTTAAGGAATTTGATTTATTCTGAATCAGGGTAAAGGTTCCCACGCTTGTTGTTCCGACATACTGAAAGGCGGAGCTTTTGAGCTTGACCTCCTGCTCGGGAGCGTTTTCGAGGGAGGAAAAAACCTCATAGATTACAACAGCGGGGTTTGTTGAATCTATCTCGTCACGCGCAAACTCCTTTTTCATAGAGCCCCTGATAAAGGTAACCCTTGCGCCGTCGAAGGTTATTACCATCCCTTTTGCATTGGTTGAAAGCGGAGTGACTGAGACGAAATTATCCTTTTTTACTATTCTGCAGGAATAAGAAAAATCCCCCGTTTTATAAACAGCCTTTAAATCATAATTGCTTTCAAGAACGGGGGTATAGGTTTTATGCGAGCAGGAGGACAACACCGCCGCAACGCATAAAACCAAAACTATTAAGTTTAATAAATATGTATATGTACGTTTCAAATATATCAGCTCGATTCCAAATTGGACATTAAAGCACCGAGCTGTTCTGTCATATCACAAACAAGCATCCCTTTTTCGCCATAGCTTTTTGCAGCCATATCTCCGCACAGACCGTGAAGGTAGACGGCAGCCTTTGCCGCGTCAAAGGGCGAGAGCCCCTGAGCTACAAACGCGCCGAGCATTCCGCTGAGCATATCGCCGCTTCCGCCCATAGCCATTCCCGGATTGCCGGTAGTATTGACAAATACCGAGTATCCGTCCGTAACAACGGTATCAGCTCCTTTTAATACAAGAACAACATGCATCTCCCTTGCAAAATTTTTGGATATTTCTATCCTGTTTTCCTGTATCTCGGCAACCTGCTTTGATATGAGCCCTGACATCTCGCCGGGATGGGGCGTGAGAACAACGGGCACTTTAATCTCCTTAAGAATAGATATGCGCCCTTTTATGCAATTTATACCGTCGGCGTCCAAAATTATCGGAGCTTTTGCATTTTTCAGCACTGCTTCAACCACCGCCTTAGTATCGTCGTTTACGCCTATACCGCAGCCGAGAACTATGCTGCTTGCCCAGTCGGCATTTTCGGTTATGCCGTAAATTGCGTTTTGGGAAAACGTTCCCGCTTCGTTTGAAAGAACGGGGTTGAAAATCGGCTGAGTCAGATGAGAGGCGGCAAGAGGATACGCGCTTTCGGGGAGGGTCAGCTTAACGAGACCTGCGCCGCTTCTCAGCGCCGCCTCAGTTGCGATAACAGCCGCGCCGAACATTTTATAGCTTCCGCAGATATTGAGCTGGTGCCCGAAGGTGCCCTTGTTTGAATTTTTATCGCGTTTTTTAAAGAGCGCCTTTACGTCCTCATATTCAATGGTGTTTGCATATTCTCCTGTATAGCAAGCCTCGGGGATGCCTATATTAACCGTTACCGTTTTGCCGCAATAAGCGTTTGCGGGCGGCAGGATATGGCAATACTTAAGAGTTGATATTGCAACGGTAAAATCGGCTTTTACGCAGTTTTGGCAGACGGCGCCCGTTGTTGCGTCCGTTCCGCTCGGGGTGTCAACCGAAATAGTTTTCGCCCTGCTTTGGCTCACCCTTTTAAACACCGAATCAAACGGAGCGCGGGGCTCGCCGTGAAAGCCTATGCCGAATATGCAGTCTACGATATAATCGCAATCAAGCGCAGTATCGCTTATATGAGCAATCTCAACTCCGCTTGCCTTTGCCTCGTTGAAATACATAAGCGGCTCGGGAATAGAAGGCTCCTTATCGCAAAGCACTATTTTTGCGCTTGTGCCGTGGGCGTAAAGCAGCCTTGCGATAACGAAGCCGTCGCCCGCGTTTTTGCCGTTTCCGCAAAGGACGAGGACGCTCTTATTTTTCATATCATATTCTTTTGTCATTTTTTCAAAGCAGGCTGTGCCCGCTTTGAGCATAAGCTCAGCCTCGGTTGAATACTTTTCAAAGCAAAGATTTTCAACAAGGCGTATTTCGTCTGCAGTTAAAATTCTCATATGGGTTTCACCGTAACTGAAAGTTCAAGATTATTAAGGGAGTTCTTTTTATATTCTCCCGTCGGCACAGGTCCGCAAGCTCCCGAGCCTGCGCCGAGCTGATATGCGTCAAGATGGATATACGTAAAATCGTCGGACTTAAGCTCCTCCTGATGCATTGCCTTTGCGCACTGCTGAGAGGTAAAATGGTCTGCTGAGAAAATCATTGAATCGTTATTTGCAATGAATGCAAGGCCGTTGCCGTTATTATCCTTAACCTCGGCATATCTTACTCCGCAGCGCATTGAGCCCTCCTGCGGCCTGATATGCTTTTCGCGCATATCGTCAACCTTCATATTATACACACCGAGCACTGCGTGCTCCTTAAAATCGGGAAGATTCGTTCTTTCGCCCAGGCCGAAATATTCAACGTTATCATACCTTCTCGGCATTGAAAGAGTGAGCCCGAAGCGCGGAGCGTAAGGCACGGCTCTGCTGTAGGTGCACCTGAGCTGAACGTTCACCGAGCCATCGTTTACTATATAATATTTCAGAGTATAGTAAAGCACCGTCATTTTATCGGTAAAGAGCCTGTTTTTTGTTTCAACTACGTAGTATAAGCCGTCGCTGTAATGAACAAATTTTGTAAGCTCGCACTGCTCGGTTTCAAGCCTGAGAGTGTTCCACACCTTTTTGAGATACATATCGTTATCAAGCGGAGCTCGGAATACGCTTGCCGCAAAGCCGCACTTTCTTGAAAATGGATAAGCGCTTATAAACTCGTTTGAGTTCTTAGTGTATGAATCTATTTCGCCCGTTGTCATATTGAAAACAAGCTCGCCGCCGTCAAACTGAACACGAAGCCTGTTGTTGACGGTCTTCGCCACAGGCGCAGCACCGCCTGCGCTGTAAACTCCGAAGCTTGCTCCGCCGTTTCCGCTTAGCTGCTCCTCGGCGATAACACGCTTTCCGTCAAGATAAGTTATAACAATCGCGTCACAGTCTTTTAAAGAATACTTAATCCTTTTACTCTCCCTCGGAGCTAATTTAAGAGCGATTTCCTCCTCGGTGTTATCATCGGGATTAAGGCAAACGCCCCTGATGATTAATCTGTAATCAACGCCCCTGAAATAGTTAAGGCAGGTGAAGGTAATTTCGTTTTTGCCTGTTTTTTCCGCTCTTACGGGGCGGTAGCAGTTTTTCATCTGATATGCGCCTGCGTGGGGCGTTCTGTCAGGGAAGAAAAGCCCGTCAACGCAGAAGTTGCCATCGTGCTTTTTCTCTTTATGGTCGCCGCCGTAGGTGTATTTATACGGTCCGTTTTCGTGGTACACGGCGTGGTCTGCAAATTCCCATATACAGCCGCCCATAAGATTATCAGCGCGCAGGAAATCCTTAACGTACGTTTCAAGCTCGCCTGCACCTACACCCATAGCGTGGGCATACTCGCAGAGAAAATACGGCTTTTCATACCACTTTTTTCCGCAGCCTGTTCCGTCTGCCATTTTCTTCATTTTATTCTGCCACGGGTACATCTGAGAAATTACGTCATACGCAAAGCGTTTTGTTCTTACAACGCCTTCGTAGTGAATCGGAATAGGCGTTCTCTTTTTGAGTTCCTTGTAGCACGCGTCCTGATTTGAATAGCCCCACGCTTCATTACCGAGCGACCACATAGTTATTGAGGGGTGGTTTTTATCACGCTCGAACATACGCATAACGCGGTCAATATAACGCGGCTTCCACTCAGGGTTATGAGAGCAGGCGCCAGGGTGCGGTGTGCCCATTACGCCGTGAGTTTCGATATCCGCTTCATCAACAACGTAAACGCCGTATTCATCGCATAAATCAATAAAAATCGGGTCTGGAGGATAGTGCGAGGTACGAACGCAGTTTACGTTGTATTCCTTGAATATTTTAACATCCCGCTCCATATCCGAAACGCTCATAACGTAGCCCTTTTTCGGGTCTGTATCGTGGTGATTTACGCCGAGAAGCTTAATCTTCTCACCGTTGAAATAAAAGACGTTGCCCTTGATTTCAATATTTTTGAAGCCTATCGGGCGGCGAATAATATCAACTTCCTGTCCGTCGCTTACAAGAGTAAGATAAAGTGTATATAAATTCGGAATTTCAGCGCTCCATTCAAGAACGTCAAGAGAAGCGAAGCTGATTTTTCCGTTTTCGCTCTCTGCTTTTGCAACAAGCTTGTTTTCAAAATAAAGCTCTGCCTTCAGAGTTCCCTCACCTTTGATGTCAGCAGTTATATCAAGGTCATATTTCGAGCCGTTTTTCCGTGTTTTCGCTTCAAAGTCATAGATATAATTGTTACCGTTCTTATAAAGCAGAACGTCGCGGAAAATTCCGTTATTTCTGAACATATCCTGACATTCAAGAT
>CAMOWP010000112.1 GCA_946628455.1 uncultured Clostridia bacterium
CATTCGCTTGACTATAAATTCAAAAAGGGCACAAGAGTTGCAGACCTTACAAGCCCCAAGGAGCTGTTTTCCGTTCAGTCAACTGCGGCAACAACCTTCATAAAGGCTGAGGCTATCGGCGACACCCGCTTTGATTCTCACCTCAAGTACGGCGAGGATTCAACCTTCATCAACAAGATGATGCTCAAAAAATGCAAGTACGGTCTTATTAACGAGGCGCTTTATTATTACAGAAGGCGCGCAACGGGAGATTCCGCCGTTAACAACCAGGTGCTTGATAAATCGTTTTATATCAATTCTCTTATTTACTATCATCTTGAGCTTTTCAGATATTCAAAGGAGCTTTACGGAGAGGTAATTCCTTACGCTCAGTCAATGGTAGGCTACGATATTATGTGGCGTTTCGCAAACCCCGATATGCCGAGCGTGCTTGATGAAAAGGAGCAGCAGGAGTATTTTGAAAGACTGCGCGAAATCCTTTCGTATATCGACGATAAAATTCTTTTAAGGCACCCGCTTCACAAGTCAATTGCCAAGAAATATGACGCTATTAAATATAAATACGGCGTTGATATGTTCAAGGAGGCAAAGCTTAACAAGAAGGAGGGCGAAATCCGCTTCGGCAAGCACAGGCTTATCAGAATTACAAATAACAGGAGCTTCTGCACAAAGTGCGTAAGAGCCGAAATTGAGGACGGAAAGCTGTGCATTGACGTTCTTATTGCAAAGTGGCTTCTCAGGTGCACCGAAAACGGCGGCAAGTTCTATTTCAAGTGTAAGGGGCAGATAATTGAGCCTTATGAAATCAGCGAATACAGAGTCAACACTCATAAAACAAGCGCTGACAGGCATCAGTTTTATTACTGGCTGCACCGCTTTGAAATTCCGCTTGAGGGCAACCTTGAAAAGGGCGGCAATTTAAGGCTCGCTTCAACAATCAACTACAGCGGCAAGGAAACCGTTGCAAGCCTCAATTACGGAAAGTTCGTTCCCGCAACAATGCGCTTCGGAACTATACATAAGTGGTACGGCAATTATGTTGTGAAATGCTTTAAAACGGCAATCAAGGTCTATTATCCGAAAAACAAGGCTTACACAAAATTCACCTGGGGAATCAAAAATATCCTCTGCCTTGTTAAGAGAAAGCGCTTTGACGTTATCCGTAACAGATATATCAGGCTTCCGTTTTATAAGCTTACGGAAAAGAGAAAAGGAAAAATCTGGCTTATTTCAGACAGAATTGACAACGCAGGCGACAACGGCGAGGTGCTGTTCAAATATATCTGCGAGCATAAGCCCGAGGGCGTAAGGCCTGTCTTCGTTATAGGCGAAATGGCTAAGCCCGAGGTTAAGGAGCGCCTTAGCAGAATCGGCGAGGTTGCAATTGCCGAAAGCAGGAAATATCCTTATCTTTTCCTTATGGCTGATAAGATTATTTCCTCCTCGGCAGGCGAGTTTACAATCAACGCGTTTGACAATATGCGCCATTACTATATTGATTTATATAACTACACTTATTACTTTATGAACCACGGTGTAAACTGCGGAGACTGTTCAAAGTGGCTCAACAGGTACAACAAGAATATTCACATATTCTTCACTACGGGCGAAAGCGAAAGAAGAAATATCATTGAGCGCGATTATAACCTTGAGCCTGAGCAGGTAGTGATTACAGGTCTTGCCCGTTTCGACGCGCTCTATGACGACCCGAAGAAGCAGCTGCTTATCCTTCCCACCTGGAGAAGAGCGTATAAGCAGTGCTATGACGATAAAACCTCGAGCATTTACTTTGAGGGCTTTAAGGAGACTGATTTCTTTAAGTTCTATAACGGGCTTATCAACGACGAGAGGCTCCTTGAGGTTATGAGAAGAAAGGGCTACACGGGCCTCTTCTGCCTGCACCCGATTTTTGCAAAGCAGTGCGCTCATTTTCAGGGCAGCGACGTTTTCAAAATCAACGAGGGTTTTGTTGATTACAACAAGGCGTTTGCCGAGTCAACCGTTATGGTAACGGACTATTCAACCATCGCATTTGACTTTGCATATCTCAACAAGCCGATAGTTTACACTCAGTTTGATAAAGAGGAATTTTACGAAAATCAGATTTACGATGAGTGCTTCGACTATGAAAACGAAGGCTTCGGCCCCGTTTGCGAGGACCTTGACAGCGCTGTCAGCGCTCTTTGCGAGATTATTGAAAACGATTGCGAGAATAAGTATATCGACAGAGTTGACCATTTCTTTGTAAATCACGATAAGAACAACGCAAAAAGAATTCTTGAAGCCGTTCTTGAGGACGACAGAAAAAACAGCGCGAAGTAAAACAGGAGGAAAATTATGAAAAAGCTTGTATCAGTAATGCTGTCTGCAGTTATGCTTCTCAGCGTTTTAACGGGCGTTACCTTTACCGCAAGCGCGGCGGAGCTCACCGACGGCACCTGCGGCAGCGGAGTTAAGTATTCCTTCGGCAGCGATAAAACTCTCACAATCAGCGGAAGCGGATATATGACTGATTTCAAGAAAAAGTCGGAATCTCCGTTTTCTTCAAGAAATGAAATTGAAAAGGTTGTAATTGAAAACGGCGTTCAGAATATCGGAACAAACGCTTTCTGGGACTGCAAGGGAATCAAATCCGTGGCTATCCCTTCAAGCGTTAAAGCAATCGGCGAGTACGCCTTCTGGGATTGCTCAAAGCTTGCTGAGATAACTATTCCTAAAACGGTTAAGCATATCGGCTATAACGCTTTTGCTTACACGGGTTATTATAATAACGATAAAAACTGGGAGCTCGGCGTGCTCTATGCAGGCGACTGCATTGTTGCGACAAACGACGTCCTCACAGGCGCCTGCACGGTTAAAAGCGGAACAAGGCTTATCGCGCAGTACGCGTTTTTTGACGCTGAGGATTTAACCTCCTTAACCCTTCCCGAAAGCGTAACCTATATCGACGAGGGCACCTTTATGAAATGCGTTGACCTCGTTTCGGTAAAGCTTCCGTCAAGCATAAAGTCAATCGGCTACAAAGCGTTTTGCGATTGCGAAAGCCTTAAAAAGCTTTCGGTTCCTTCAAGCGTTTCAACAATTGGGGAAAGCGCTTTTATGAACTGCGCCTCAATGACCGGGCTCGTTTTAAACGAAGGCGTTAAAACCGTCGGAAAATACGCGTTTAACTGCTGCGATTCGCTTAAAACAGTCAAGCTTCCGCTCAGCCTTAAGAAAATTAAGCTCGGCGCGTTTTATCCATGCGCAGGTCTTAAGAATGTTTATTATCCGGGAACAAAGGCTCAGCTTGATAAAATTAAGGTCGAAAAGAGCAACGGCCCGCTTTTCAGGGCAACCGTTCATTGTAAGGATGACGTAAAAGGGCTTAAGCTTAAGGCGAAAAAGCGCTCCTTCAAGGCAAGCTGGAAAAAGGTAAAGGGCGCAAAGAAATACGAGGTTATGTACAGCCGCAGCAAGGATATGTCAAAGGCTGTAACCGTTAAAACAAAGAACAGCAAAACAGCTCTTACGGTTAAAAAACTCAAGGCAGGAAAGAAATACTATGTATGCGTAAGAGCGATAAGAGGCAAGGAAAAATCACAGTGGACCAAAGCAAAGGCTGTTAAGGTAAAATAAATTTTCTTGACAAATAAATATTATATTGTTATAATACTAAAGCCTGTAAAGGCAGAATATTCCTTGCGTGAGGAAATAATCACGCCAATAGACCAGAAGGAGGTGCTGACAATGGCATTAAGAAATTACGAAATCGTTATGGTTTTCTCACTTTCTAAAGGCGATGAAGCTGTAGAGGCTCTTAAGACTAAGTTCACAGACCTTATCGCCGCTAATGGCACTGTAGGCGAAATTGATGAGTGGGGCAAGAAGAAGCTTG
This sequence comes from uncultured Clostridia bacterium, assembly GCA_946628455.1. Taxonomy (GTDB): domain Bacteria; phylum Bacillota; class Clostridia; order Oscillospirales; family Acutalibacteraceae; genus Eubacterium_R. Next base: position 3,878 of record CAMOWP010000112.1, read on the forward strand.
CTTATCCTATCAATTACGAAACAGAAGGCTATTATGTTATAGTGAATTTCCAGAGTGATGAGCAGTTCCCGGCAGAGCTTGACCGTGTAATTAATATTACTGACGGCGTGCTTCGCTCACTTATCGTTGCGAAGGGAGAATAAGTATGATTAATACTGTTGCTTTAATGGGAAGACTCACTTATGACCCTGAGCTTCGTTCAACCCCAAGCGGCGTATCGGTTATCCGCTTTCAGGTAGCCTGTGACAGAAATTATCAGAAGGCAGGCACTGAAAGACAGGCTGATTTTATTGACTGCGTAGCTTGGAGACAGACTGCAGAATTCATTTCCCGCTATTTCCACAAGGGCTCAATGATTGCAGTTGAGGGTTCAATTCAGACACAAAATTATACAGATAAAAACGGTAATCAGAGAAAGTCCGTTGAGGTTGTTGCAAACAACGTATCCTTCTGCGGCTCGAGAAGCGACAATGAAGGCGCTGCTCCTGCTCCTCAGCAGAATTACGAACAGCCTGCACCGAGCTATTCAAGCGCTCAGAGCAGTGATTTCGAGGAAATCATTGATGATGAGGACGATCTCCCGTTCTAACTGTTAAACTCACAAAGGAGGAAAGACCATGGCTTATGTAAAAGGCGGCCCGAGAAAGGGCAGAAGAAAGGTTTGCCAGTTCTGCGCAGAGAAGGTTGAAACTATTGATTACAAGGATGCAGCTAAGCTCAGAAAGTTCGTATCCGAAAGGTCAAAGATTCTTCCCCGCCGCGTAACAGGAACCTGCGCAAAGCATCAGAGAGAGCTCACAACAGCTATCAAGAGAGCTCGTCAGATTGCTATTTTACCTTATATTTCAGACTGATTATTAATCAGCTTCGGGAGGGCACTGCGCCCTCCCTTTTTTATTTATTTGACTTATGCTAAATTGAGGAGTACAATATTTATACACTTTAATTGCGAGGTATGAGCTATGAAAAAAATGCTTTTGATTGTTAATCCTATTTCAGGCAAGGGCAAGGCGCAGAAATATCTTGAAGATATGGTAAAGCGTTTTGAAGAAGCTGATTTCAGCGTTGAAACAATTCTGACTCAGAAGGATAAAAACGCTTATCATATCCTTATTGAAAACGATAACAGCTATGACGTTATCACCTGCGTAGGCGGCGACGGAACGCTTAAGGAAACAGCAACGGCGGTTATTGAAAAGCAGCTTGAAACTCCGATAGGCTATATTCCGATGGGCTCAACAAACGATTTCGCCCGCTCAATGAACATCCCGCGCGGCAACGTTATGAAGGCGGTTGAAAATATAATTGAGGGCAAGGCAAAGCCTGTTGACATCGGGCGCTTTAACGGTGAAAACTTTATCTATATCGCCTCCTTCGGAAACTTCACCTCTTCGTCTTATACTGTCAGCCAGAAGATGAAAAATGCAATCGGCAGAACGGCTTACTATCTCCCGATTGTCAAGGAATTTTTCCATATGAAGGGCTATCCTGCAAGGGTTGAGGCTGACGGCGAAAAATTTGAGGGAAACTATTTTGTTGCAGGAGCGACCAATTCCTACGGAGTCGGCGGAATGCCTGTTCTTCATAATATCGGCGTTGAATTTGACGACGGCTGCCACGAGCTTGTGCTTATAAGAATGTTTAAAGGCGTCGGTGAGGCGCTCTCGTTTATCAAAGCAATGGCAACAAAGGATTTCATCAACAGCCCTCTTGTTACTATAAGGCACTGCAATAAGATGACTTTTGATTTTGACGTGCCGACTGATTTCACGCTTGACGGCGAATTCGGCGGCTCGCTGACTCACGCTGAGGTGGAAACGCTTAAGCACGCAATTAAAATAATAGTTAAATAAAGCTTAAAGGGTGCTCCTTGGGGCACCCTACGAAAATAGGGTTAGGTTTTGGCTTTGTCCTTTTGTTCCTAAATGCATTAAAAACCGCCTGAAGGCGTCCACTCCATAAGGAGGGTGGATGCCTTCAGTTTTTTATCAGCCGA
>CAMOWP010000113.1 GCA_946628455.1 uncultured Clostridia bacterium
AGGCGATTGACGACGCTTATTCACGCCTTATTTTCCCCTCGATTGAGCGCGATATACGAAACGAGCTCACCGATTCAGCATGCGAAAAATCAATAAAGGTTTTTGCCGAAAACACAAGGCAGCTTCTTATGCAGCCGCCCGTTAAGGGAAGAGTTACAATCGGACTTGACCCCGGCTACAGAACGGGCTGCAAGGTTGCTGTTGTTGACGGGACGGGTAAGGTGCTTGATACGGGCGTTATCTACCCTGCTCCGCCACACAATAAAATTGACGAGGCAAAGAGGAAAATCTCTGCGCTCGTCAGAAAATATGACGTTAAAATGTTTGCAATAGGAAACGGAACGGCTTCACACGAAACCGAGGTGTTTGCCGCCGAGCTTATAAAGGAGCTCAACTGCGGAATCACTTATATGGTAGTCAGCGAGGCGGGCGCTTCCGTTTACAGCGCTTCAAAGCTTGCCGCCGAGGAATTCCCCGATTACGACGTTTCGCTGCGCTCGGCAGTTTCAATTGCAAGAAGGCTTCAGGACCCGCTTGCGGAGCTTGTTAAGATTGACCCGAAGGCAATCGGAGTAGGCCAGTATCAGCACGATATGCCGCAAAAGGAGCTTAACTCAGCGCTTGACGGCGTTGTTGAGGACTGCGTTAACTCTGTGGGCGTTGACCTTAACACAGCCTCGCCTCAGCTTCTTTCACGCGTTGCGGGAGTTACCTCGGCAGTTGCAAAGAACATTGTTACCTTCCGCGAGGAGAACGGTGAATTCACATCAAGAAGCCAGCTGCTTAAGGTTGCGAAGCTCGGACCCAAGGCGTACGAGCAGTGCGCGGGCTTCCTGCGCGTTGCAGAGAGCAAAAACGTGCTTGACAACACCGCCGTTCACCCCGAAAGCTACAAGGCGGCGGACAGGCTTCTTAAAATCTGCAGCATAAGCGAGGAGGACGTAAGGCAAGGCAATATCGCAACGCTTGCGCTCAAGGTTAAAACAATGGGCACCTCCGCGCTTGCGGCTGACCTCGGAATCGGCGAGCCGACTCTCGTTGACATTGTATCCGAGCTTTCCAAACCCGGACGCGACCCGAGAGACGAGCTGCCTCAGCCTTTGCTCAGAACAGACGTTATGGGTATTGAGGACCTCAAGGCGGGAATGGAGCTCAAGGGTACAGTAAGAAACGTTATTGATTTCGGCGCTTTTGTTGACGTAGGCGTACATCAAGACGGGCTCGTTCACATCAGCCAGATTACAAACAGATATATTAAGCATCCGTCGGACGTGCTCAAGGTCGGCGACATAGTTACCGTGTGGGTGCTCGACGTTGACGTTAACAGAAAGAGAATTTCGCTGACTATGAAGCAGCCGAAATAATTTGTAGGGACGAGCATTGCTCGTCCGATACAGAGTTAAAAGTTAAAAGTAATAAGTAGGGACGAGCATTGCTCGTCCGTTTTTTTGCGGGTCGTCGTGGACGCCGACCCCTACAATAAGCGTGAGCAAAGTTCACCTTTAATTCTCAATTCTCAATTGAAAAAGGAAGAGCAAACGCTCTTCCTTTTGTTATTCGTTATTCTTTTTGTTGAGCTCGCGGCGCTGCTTTTTGGTGAGCTTTTTCGGCTTGTTGCTCACGCTTGCCTGCTCTCTTGTGAGGCCCTTCTGATACTCCTCGTTGAGCTTTTGCACCTCTTTTTCGCGCTCAAGCTTTTCGTCATATTTTCTGCTCCATATCTGATAATAGGTCAGGATTGAGAAAATTATGAAGAAAATTATATAGAATATGAAAACGTTATTGAAGGTTTTAGTTCCCTTGCCGATGTGGTATACCTCGTCGTTGCTCTTGCCGCTGTAATATTCCTCATAAATATCGAAGCCGAACTTTGTGGTTACCGTATTTGCAAACTGAATGATAACGGCGATTCTTTCGTTTCCGAAGGTTTCATCGGGCAGGATTTCATCAGACTTTGAGCTGACTACACTCCTTGTTCCGTCAGCCTCCTCCCTTTCAAGAAGGAACGGGGTTGAGCTCTTATTTTCTGCCTTTTTATCGAAATATGATTTATCAAGCTTAAGGAAATATTTATGAGTTTCGCCCTTGCTGTTTTTATATTCAACCGAATCATCAGCAAGCTTTACAACGATTGACGAAACAGCCTTCATAACGGTTGGGTTGCCCTTTATGATTGCCGACGGCAGCGCCTTGATTCCCGCCATAACAAGCAGTATAACAAGGAAAATAACCCACAGGATTTTAAAGATTCTTTCCTTTTTTGAAATATTCTTTTTTTCTCTTTTCGGTTTTTTTATTTTGATGGCTTTCTCTTCCATTTTCAATCTCTCTTACTTTTTCTTTTCTTTCTTTTTCTTATCGGCGTCAAGCTTTGCTCTCGCCTCTTCAACTATTCTCTGCTGCTCCTCTTCAGCCTTCTTTTCAGCCTCAAGGCGCTCCTCTTCCTTCTTTATTGCCGCACGGCGTTCCTTCTCTTCCTTTTCAGCCTTCTTGGCAAGACGGGCTTCCTCAAGCTCCTCATGAGTTTTGGCGGGAGCGCGCATAACGAGGAAATTTGCAACGAAGGCAACGCACAGCAGCGCGAGCGCTACGAAATAACCCCAACCGATTGAGCCTGTCATATTGAAGAAGGACATCTCGCCGAGGGTGAACGCAGGATACGCGGGAGCTGCCTTAACCGCCATTGTAAACATAATTACACTGACGATTGACGAGCAGATGCTCAGAGCGTCAAAAATCACCATAAGCTTTGACTTGGGGTGCTTGTTCGTAATCAGAATCATAAAGAAGGCGATTACCGCAAACAGCAGGCACAGCACCATAAACAAAACGCCGAGCATTGTGTACGTTACGGGACCGCTTTTTCCCTCATAAGCCATATTTGTAAAATACAGGCTCATATTTCCGAAGAAGCTTTTGAATAAATCAATAAGCGACCTGCCGTCGGTAAAAAGCCCTATAACGTCAATTCCGAGCGATTCGCCCTCGCTTTTAAACGAAAACCACGGAACGATGAAGCCGACTATCGGAACGAAGGAAAGGATGATTCTTGCAATCCTCAGCTTTGTTCCCCATACGGAATATGAGAACATATTCATTGTACGGTGGAAGCTTGCGGATTTTACCGCCGCGCGTTCGGAATCCTCCTCGAGCCTTGCTTCCCAGTTGAAATTGGGAATGCTTACTCCGCACTCCTTACAGTCCGCTTTTACGTCGTACCATTTAAGCACTCTTCCGCAGTTTGGACATTTGCTTGCCATATGCAATACCTCATTTACAAATTTATAATCATAATTATTTTATCTTGTTTTCGCACGCTTGTCAACCTTAATGTTATAACCCCGTTAAAATTAATTTTTGAGCCAAAAAACTATTGATTTAAAACGGCTACTATGATAATATATATGTTATAATATTAGGTAAACTATGCGCAAAAATAGTTGCTCATACGAAATGAGGGATGAATTTGGCGGAAGAAAACACCAAGGTGGAATACCTGAACGACGCTCAGGAGGAGCTTGACAAGCTTGCCTACACGAAAAAGAATTACCTCACCCCGAAGGAGATTGCAGCCTACGTGCTTGTTAATTTCGGGCAGAAGAATTTAGGCCAGTTCGTTTCGGCGTTCAAGGAATTCTTTATGATTCAGTTCCTGAAGCTGAACACCACCGCATATGCAAACATTAACCTTTTTGCTTCTGTTTACGACGCTGTTGACGACACAATCTCAGGTCTTATAATTGACAGAACAAGAACGCGCTGGGGGCGTGTAAGGCCGTTCTTCATTGTTCCCCTTCCCCTTTGGGTTATCGGAGGATATATGATGTTCACCGTCCCCGGAGGGCATCTGACATCGGGAGTCAAGGCTGCTTGGGCTACCATTGCAATTATCATATACGGTCTCGGCATGAGCTATTTCGGCGCATGGGGCCTTATGATTTACAACATAACTCCCAACACAAATGAGAGAAACAACCTTATAACAATTACAAAATTCTTCGAGCTTTTCGGAACGTGGCTTCCTTCGCTTGTTCCCGTTCTTGTAACGCTTCTTCCGAAGGTCAGCTCAAAGTTCACAATGGTCGGCATCTACAGCGGCTTTGCTTACTTTATGCTTATTCTTGCCGCTGCGTTCTCCGTTTTCGGCTTCTTCAATATGAGGGAAAGAGTTCCGCTTATGAGCCGTGAGGAGATGAACGAGACCTCTGTTCTTGAAAGCATTAAGAACATCTTCTCAAACAAGCCGCTGCTCGTTACAATACTTGCAGAATTCTTCAACAATTTCAAGGCTGTAGGCGGCTCGTCAGAGCAGTATTTCTGGCTGAACAACTCGGGCTCGCTTATGAACCAGACAATCTGCGGCCTCTTTACGGGCATACCTAACTACGTTATGGTTCCGCTTGCCGCTAAGATGGTTAAGAAGATGGGCGCAAGAATGACGGCAATCATTGCGGGAATCTTCGGCTTCGTTGCTTATATGGGTCTTTACTTTGTTGGCTATCACCCGTTTGGTCAGACCTTTGAGCAAAACAAGATTTTCAACCTTGCTTTCGTAATTTTCGGCCTTACAATCTGCGGCCTTCCGAACAAGATTATTCAGGTTGCAAACCCGATTCTTACAGCCGAAGCGCTTGACTGGATGGAATGGAAGCACGGCCTCAGAAACGAGGCGCTTGTTACTACCGTTCAGGGCTATTTCATCAAGCTTGCAACGTCGATTACGGGCTGGCTTTCGGGAATGGTGCTCACCTGGATTAACTACGTTCCGCTTACTGACTCGCTCGGAAACGCTATCCCGCAGACCGACCCGAAAATGCTTCAGGGTATCTGGACTGTGTTCTGCGTTCTCCCTGCGCTTGCAAGAGGCTTATACGGAGTTTCCTTTATTCTTTATCCTATCCACGGAAAGCTTCAGCAGGAAATGATTGTTGAACTTGCTGACATCCGTGCAGAGAGGCTTAAGGAGCAGGAAAAGCTCAACGCCGCTCAGGCTGTTGACAAGAGCGAGGGCGCTGAGGACTGATAACAATTTGCTGATACTCAGGTTGCGGCTCGAAGGAGCCGCACTTGTGTCTGAATATAGATATACAATTTTTTATTTTAAGGAAGTGATTTATTTTGGCTGTACTTGATAATATTTTATCAATAGCAACCCCTATCGCGGGCGTTATCGCGTTAATCTTTGCTATTTATTTAGCAAGCTCAATAAGCAAGAAAAGCCCCGGAACAGAAAGAATGAAGAAAATCAGCGATAATATCGCAACAGGCGCAAAGGCATTCCTTTTTGCTGAGTACAAAATACTCATAATTTTTGCAATTGTTTTATTTATTGCTATCTGCTTTGCAATCAACTGGCAGACGGCAGTTTGCTTTATCGTTGGCGCTCTCTTCTCAACCCTTGCAGGCTATTTCGGAATGACTGTTGCAACAAAGGCAAATGTCAGAACTGCTAACGCAGCAAAGGAAAACGGACTTTCAGCCGCGCTTAAGGTTGCCTTTTCGGGCGGCGCAGTTATGGGTCTGAGCGTTGTAGGCCTCGGCGTTATAGGAATCGGAGCTATCTTCGCAATTCTTCTTTTCAACAAGAATCAGGACCTTATCTCTGCTCCGCAGAGGCTTAACATTCTCACAGGCTTCAGCCTCGGCGCTTCTTCAATTGCTCTCTTCGCGCGTGTTGGCGGCGGTATCTACACAAAGGCTGCCGACGTAGGCGCAGACCTTGTAGGCAAGGTTGAGGCAGGAATCCCCGAGGACGACCCGAGAAACCCTGCTACCATTGCAGATAACGTTGGCGACAATGTTGGCG
>CAMOWP010000114.1 GCA_946628455.1 uncultured Clostridia bacterium
TTGCCTTCCCCGTTTTCAGAATTGAAAGATTAGCCTGAGTAATTCCTATTCTGTTAGCAAGCTCAAGGGAGCTCATTTTCCTTTTGGCAAGCATAACATCAAGATTTACAACAATCATAATTACACCACCAAATCGTTTTCTTCTTTAATGATTATTGCCTTGTTCATAACGTTTCTGACCACTCTTACAACAAGAGCCATAAACGCTTCGCCGAACGCAAGAAGGATAACAGTTTCAATGGATTTATACATAACTGCAATAATCACATATGAAACAAGACCAACCGCACAGGCGATAAAGCAGCACCATGTTATTATATTTAACAATTTAATATTCTTAACGTCAAATACTATGTCCTTCTTAATATTGCCAAGTATTTTATCAAGGCAGACAAGTGCAATATAGCCGAGCGGCACAACTGCATAAAACGGATAGATAAGATATTTACCGTGAACTGCAATCATAACGAAATAATACCAGTCGCTTTCCTGCGCCTTCATAAGAATCGGAAACGCGATTACCGAAAACGCAAGAAGCGCATAACATAATCTGACTGCCGCAAGAGTAAGCCCTGTTGATTTATCACTGTATTTCATCATAACATCTCCTTTTCAGGTAATATATACCACTAAAATTATCGTTTGTCAATAATTATTTATCGTTTTAACAAAATATTCACAAAAAAATAAAAGGTCGAAACGACCTTTTATTTATACCTTATAATAAGCGAATACCTGTAAGGCTCCAGATAGAGCGCATTGTTCACGGGTGAATTGCCGAGCAGAGTGTAGCAGTTGCTCCATTCATCGCTGAGCGAAACTGTTATCATTTCCTCGTCAAGATTTATTGCAACTATAACCTCGCTCTTTTCGTTTTCACGTGAATATGCAATAGTTTTATGCGAGCAGAAATACTCCTTGAAATCACCGTTTTTAAACACATCCGTTCCGTGCCTTATTTCGCCGAGGCGTCTGTACCATTTCAGAAGCTCCTCGTTTTTATTATCCCAATCCATACAAGCGCGATTGAACGGGTCCTTCATTCCCTGCATTCCTATTTCGTCTCCGTAATAGATTGACGGAACGCCCGGCAGAGTGAACTGAATAAGCGTTGCAAGCTTCATCATTGAGATACCCTTTAAGTAATCATAATCCGAAAGCCTGTTATGCTCATGCTGCCACTGCCTTCCGTAGCCCTCAGGGTCAGGTCCTGCAAGGCGGGTTATTGCTCTTTCGGTATCGTGTGTTCCGATATGATTCATAAGAATATTAAGCACCTGCGGCGGATAATTTTCAATTATGCTCATAACCCCGTCAAAAAATGCGTCAGCGTTCTGAAACTTTATAAAATTCAAAACAGTGTCGCAAAACGGATAGTTCATAACTGAGTCAAGCTGGTCGCCGAGGAGGTAACGCCGTCTTTCGCCGTATGCCTCTTTATTAGTAGCGTCCTCCCAGACCTCGCCTAAGATGAGCGCGTTTTTATTCTCAGCCTTAACGGCCTTTCTTACGTCGTCAAGAAAAACGTCGGGAAGCTCGTCTGCAACGTCAAGCCTCCAGCCTGCCGCGCCTGTTCTGAGCCATTTTCTGAGGATTCCCTTTTCGCCGCAGATATATTCTCTGTAGCTCTCGTTCTCCTCAATAACCTCGGGAAGAAGCCTGATTCCCCACCAGGATTTATATTCATCGGGGTATTCTGTGAATTTATACCATTCGAAATACTCGCTGTCCTTGCTGTTATACGCGCCGACAGTGTCGTAATTAGAAAACTTATTGAAATACTTACTGTCAATTCCCGTATGGCTGAAAACGCCGTCGAGAATTATTCTGATATTATACTTTTTAGCTTCTTTGCAGAGACGCACAAAATCTTCATACGTTCCGAGAAGCGGGTCGATTTTCTCATAGTCGGCAGTGTCATACCTGTGGTTTGAATTAGCTTCAAAAATCGGGTTAAGGTAAATACAGCTTACGGATAAATCTGCAAGATACGGAAGCTTCTGCTCAATGCCCTTAAGGTCGCCGCAAAAATAATCGTTATTCCATATGCCGTTCATCTGCTCTTCCTTCCAGAACGGCTCCTCGCCCCACTTTCTTAAAACGCGGCTTTCTCTTACGCCGTTTTTAGCCGCGCCGCTGAAGCTGAATCTGTCAGGAAAAATCTGATAGATTATGCCGCCCTTAAGCCAGTCGGGAGTTGTGAATTCATCGTCATAAACCGTCTGCTGAAAATCGCCTCCGTCGGGCGCAAAATCGCCTATGCCGCGGCCGACGTTGCGGATAAAGCTTTTGCCCCAATCCGTTTCAAGCTCAAAGTGATAGAAATAAAGGCCGCTTGTTGTTGCGGAAAAATGAAGCTCCCAGTATTCGTGGGAATCTCCGCACATACCCGCCCAGAACATTGAGTAATAAGCGGGCGGCTCGCCCTCCTTGGTTATGCACAGCTGAGCGCCGTGGCACGATACGGAGCGCGGAACAACAATGCGAAGCTTAACCTTTTCGTTAGTTGCAATGGCGCGGATTTTATCCTTGTATTCAGTTTTTCGGGAATTGAAAACTGTCATAACAATCAACCTTTAAAGCATTGAATGGGAGAGCGAAAAACACTCTCCCCTGCAATTTTATTTAGTCTTTTTTGAAGCTCTTTTCTTAGCTGTTTTCTTTTCAGCCTTTGCTTCCTTTTTATCAGCCTTTGAGCCCATGGGAGCGCTCTTTTTGGATTTCTTAGGCTGCTGAACGTCAAACTGAACGGGCTTTGTGTGCCAGATATTGTTAGCGTAATCCATAATCGAGCGGTCTGCGCTGAAAACGCCTGCGCCGCTGATATTCATGAGGCTCATTCTTGTGAAAGCCTCAGTGTCCTTATACGCTCTTGAAATCTCCTCCTGAGTTTTTCTGTAATCGGCAAAATCAGCAAGAGCCATATACTGGTCAACGTTTGTTAGTGTTGAAACGACCTCGTCAAAGCGCTTGCCGTTTACGCCGAAGCGGATAAACTCAATTGCGTTTCTGAGCGTTTCGTTATTATTGTAGTATTCCATCGGGTTGTAGCCGCTGTTCTGAAGGGATACAACCTCGGGAGTATTCATACCGAAAATGTAAATATTATCGCTGCCTACAGCATCGTAAATCTCAACGTTTGCGCCGTCCATAGTTCCAAGCGTTACAGCGCCGTTGAGCATAAGCTTCATATTACCTGTTCCCGAAGCCTCTGTTCCCGCAAGAGAAATCTGCTCTGAAATATCAGCCGCGGGCATAAGCATCTCGGCAACGGAAACGTTGTAATCCTCAACGAAAACAACCTTGAGCTTATCATTAACGTCCTCATCGTTATTGATAACCTTTGAAAGCGCGTCAATAAGCTCGATAAGCTTCTTCGCCATAAAGTAGCCCGGAGCCGCCTTTGATGCGAAGATGTAGGTTTTCGGGTAATAATCAGCGTTCGGGTTAGCCTTGAGCATCTGATATTCTGAAATAATGTTGAGAATATTGAGCTGCTGCCTCTTATATTCGTGAAGGCGTTTAACCTGAACGTCGAAGATTGAATCGGGGTTAATCTCAACGCCCTGCTTTTTCTTAAGATACTTTGCAAAGCGTACCTTGTTTTCGTGCTTGATTTCAGCTAACCTTTTAAGCACCTTGCTGTCGTCCTTAAAATCGCGGAGCTTGAGAAGCTCGTCGGACTTAGTAATGAAGCCGTCTCCGATAAGCTCTGTAATGTATGCGGTAAGCGCAGGGTTAGCCTGGCAAATCCAGCGTCTGAAGGCGATACCGTTAGTTACGTTTGTGAATTTCTCGGGAGTGAGAGTGTAGAAATCGTTGAAAACGGTGTCCTTAAGAATTTCGCTGTGAAGCGCCGAAACGCCGTTTACGCTGTGCGAGCCTGCAACGCAGAGATTAGCCATACGCACTACGCCGCCCGAAACGATAGCCATTCTTTCAACCTTGTCTGCGTCGTTTGTGAGCGACCATACGTAAGCTCTGAAGCGGTTATCAATTTCCTTTGTAATCTGATAGATACGCGGAAGGAGACGGGAGTAGAGCTCCTCGCTCCAGCACTCGAGCGCTTCCTTCATAACGGTGTGGTTTGTATATGCAATAGTTCTTGTTACTATTGACCAGGCATCATCCCAGCCGTAGCCGCACTCGTCAAGCATAATTCTCATAAGCTCGGGGATAGCCATTGTCGGGTGAGTGTCGTTGATATGAATTGCGATTTTTTCAGGAAGGTTATCAAGCGTTCCGTAACGTGAAAGGTGGCGCTGAATGATATCCTGGATTGAAGCGGAAACGAGGAAATACTGCTGACGAAGCCTTAAGCTCTTGCCCTCTGGTGAATTATCGGCAGGGTAAAGAATCTTTGAGATAGCCTCAGCCATAGCGCTCTGCTCCATAGCCTTGATATATGAGCCCTGGTTGAAAAGAGCCATATCAAGCTCAGGCTTTTTGGAAGCCCAGAGCCTCAGGCGGGATACGCCCTTGCCCTTGCCCGATACATACATATCGTAAGGAATAGCAACAACCGAGTTTGCATTAAGGTGATTAACGTGGTGATATTCGCCGTCCCAGCTGTCCTCAATATAGCCTTCAAACTTAACCTCAACTGCTCTTTCCTCGCGCGGAACAAGCCAGACGTCGCCGCCCGGGAGCCAGAAATCGGGAAGCTCTGTCTGCCAGCCGTCAACAAGCTTCTGCTTGAAGATACCGGCTTCGTAGCGGATTGAATAGCCCATTGACTGGAAGCCGTTTGTTGCAAGGCCGTCAAGATAGCAGGCGGCAAGTCTTCCGAGTCCGCCGTTGCCGAGGCCTGCGTCAGGCTCGCAGTCATAAAGCCTGTCAAGCTTGATATCCATAGCCGAAAGCGCTTCCTCAAAAACGCCCGTTAAGCCTAAATTGTAAAGGTTATTTCTGAGAGAACGCCCCATAAGAAATTCCATACAGAGATAGTAAATCTCTTTTGAATCCTGATTCTTTGCAACGTCTCTGAAATCGCTGTTCATAGCAGAGAGTCTGTCTCTTACTATCATTGAAACGGCTTTATAAAACTGCTCCTCGCTTGCCTCCTCGGGAGTTACGCCGAAGAAATGGGAGAGCTTATCCGTTATTAGTTTTTTAGCCTGTGCAGCTGAAAGTGCTGTTTTCATATATATCCTCCAAAAAATTGAATTAAATTTACTATATTATTTACTATTTTTGTGTATTATACACGAAAATATATTATATTGCAAGCATAATATAAAAATTAAATTAGAGGCACAAAAACGTGCCTCTGAATCAGCTTTTCTTTTTGTGTAAAAACTTATCAAGAACAAGGTTGATAAGTTCAAGAATCTGCTTATTGTTTATTGCTATCATAACAAGCATCAGCGCGGCTTCAATTATATACATAACAATGCCGGATTTCATCTGAAGCATAACTGCGCTCTGCGCTGATAAAATAAGCATTTCCAGCAGAATCATAGGAGTATTGTAATTAATTTTAATAAAGCGTTTAGCGTCAAACGCCCTTGCAACAAACGCAACGATAAATGAAACTGCTGTTGCAATCGCGGCGCCGTTTGCGCCCATTATCGGAATAAGAATCAGATTCAGAATAACATTGGTAGCAGCGCCCGCAAAGGCGGTTACCATTGCCATTATATTCTTCTTTTCCGCCATATATACCGAGGCAAGGAAATTTACGTGGCACGAAATTGAGGTTCCCATAATAAGAATCGGAACGTACTGCCATGAATCATAGTAGCTCGGCGCAACGAGTATTTTCGTTATAAGCTGGCAGAAAATAATCAGCGCTGA
>CAMOWP010000115.1 GCA_946628455.1 uncultured Clostridia bacterium
GAGCCGTGGAAATTTGAGCCTCCCGTCATAAGAAGCTTCTTCTTTTTGCAAAGGTCTGTGAGCGCCTGAGTTTCTTCATCAGTATTGAACGGCGACCAGACCTCAACTCCGTCAAGCCCCATTTCCTGATACTTTTCAATCTCGTCAAAGTAATTGAACTTGCCGGGGTGAGCAAGAACGGCAATTCCGCCTGCGCCGTGGATTTCGTCAAGCACCGTCTGAACATCGGGATATTTGGTCGGCGCAAGAATGTTTGTTTCGCTGTCCGTTGAAAAGAGCGCCTTGTGAAGCTCTCCGAAAAGCTCGTGAGTATAGCCCGCGTCTATAAGCGCGTGCATAATATGCTGCTTATAAAGGTTGGTTGAGCCGCTTGCGTGAGATATAATAAATTCGCTTGTAATAGGAAAGCGCGCCGCAACCTTGAGCATCATTATCTGACCTGCTCTTTTTCTTGCTGTTGAGGTTTTTCTGCATATAGCTTCAAGTCTGTCAGGAGCGTCTGCAAGGTATGAAATAATGTGAACGCATTTTCCTGCGTCGTTATCAAAGGCTGAAAGCTCAACTGCAGGGATAACTGTTACGCCGTAGCGTTTACCGATTACCTGACCTCTGACTGTACCTGCTATGCAATCGTGATCTGTTATGGCAATAGTGTCAATACCGCTTTTGTGTGCTATAACAATTAAATCTTCTATACCTACTGAACCGTCGCTGAGTTTTGTATGACAATGTAAATCCGCTGCCATAAAGATCTCCTTTCAGGTAAAGATTATTGGGAAAGTGCCAATTTACCTAACTAAATTGTAACACAAAAAAATCAAGATTTCAATAATCTTTATCTGAATTGTAAATATAGACAAAAATCACTCAAATGCTAGATAAAAGTCTATTAATTTTGCTAACAGGAAGACCTACTACATTGAAGTAGTCTCCGTCTATTTTTTCAACGAGAAGAGACCCATAGCCCTGAATACCGTAAGCGCCTGCCTTATCGAGCGGCTCCTTTGTTAAAACGTACCGCTTTATCTCATCCTGAGAAAGCTCAAAAAACGTTACCTTAGTTTCAACAAAAAAGGAGTGATATTCCTTGTTTTTAATAACGGTTACGCCTGTGAAAACGCTGTGCGTTCTGCCTGAAAGCCTGCGGAGCATATCCTCTGCATCGGCGCTGTCAAGCGGTTTTCCGAGGATTTTGCCGTCAATTGCAACAACGGTATCCGCGCCGATAACAATGTCGTTTTCGTTTTCAAACGGGGCAGCCTTTATCCTTGACAAATAAAGCACAGCCTCGCTTGGGGAAATGCCCTCGGGAAGCGTTTCATCAACGTTTGCGGTTTTAACCGTGAAATCGTTTGTTATATACCTTAAAAGCTCCTGCCTTCTCGGACTTTTTGATGCTAAAATCATTAGATAATCACCTTGTGTCTATTATTTATTTAACACCCTTATAGTATAAACCCCTTGTGTAGTTGCCGTCGGGAACGGCACGTTTTTTGAACATTTTGACGATTTCGGAAACTTCGTTTTTGCTCTCGTCCGTAAAGTAAAAATGGATGAAATCAGTGTGTATTTCTTCAAGCTTATCGCTGAGCGAAAGCGGAACGGGGTTGAGTATTTCGGTGCAGGGATAGGGCGAGCATTTAACGGGGAATTTATAGCCCTTTCTGTCTGTAAGCGTTCCGCGTTTTCCGCACTCCGCGCAGCCGATATTATTCTTTATCGGGCAGTTGCGCGTGAGCATAAGCGGAAGCCTTCCGTAAGCGATAATTCCCGTATCCTCGGCGTTGATTCTGTTAGCCTGCTTAAGTGTGAGCTCAAATGAGAGAATTGGCGAGCTGAACTGCTGAGCCGTAAGCGAATTATAGACATTTAGCCCGAAATCGCCGTATGCCTTAAAGCCGAGCTTTTCCGCTGTTTTGTAAGCTCCGAGGTTAGAGGCGAGAACGTTTTTAACTCCGATTTTCCTGAGCTCCTCAAGCCTTTTTACAAGCCTTTCCTCGCACCCGAAAAGCCCTCGCGGAAGCTCTGCTCCGGCGTTTGTTTTAATGAAATCCTCATCGCTTGCCCAGACGGGGAGAAAGATTCTTTCAAACGGATGATTTTCGGGTATCTGCTCAGTACTTAAAAAGCGGGCTGTGAAATAGGGGCGAACGCTGCTTTTTTTCGGAGATGGATATTCGAAAGCATTCTTAGTAAACTCGGGAATATCCTCATTATCGAGCGCGGCAACTGCGTTTCGCCTCATTTCGTTTATAACGCTTGCAGGGAGAATAAGTCCTTCATCGAGTACAATTTCAATGTTTCGGGCAAAGTACTGCGTTCCGCCGAGCTTTGAAAGGCGTATCTTCAGGCTCTCGGTATCGAGCGGTCTGCTTATTGCCTTTTCGGGAAGCTGAGAGGTTATTGTTACGCATTTATTTTCGCTTTTTGCGGTGAGCGACGCAGGCTCGTTTTCTCTGCATATGAAATGCATATCAACGGGAATACCCGCGTTTTCCTTTTCATAAAGACGGGAGAGCTCCTTTAACACCTTGTTTGAAGCGAGAACATCGTCCTTGCCTCTCGTGCCGAACATATTGTTTCGCTTTCCCGTAAAGTAAGCGTCGGTAAAGCCCGAGCGGGAAAACACGCTTTTAAGGCGCGCCTCCTCGCTTTCTGAATAATTGCCGTTTACAGCGTTTTTGCAGGCTGTAACAGCGGCGGCAACATATTCGGGGCGCTTCATTCTGCCCTCAATTTTGAGGCTTATTACGCCCGCACTTTCAATTTCCTTTATATGCGAAATCAGCGAAAGGTCTTTGAGCGACAAATCGTATGAGCCCGAGTTATCCGCGCTGAAGGAGAGCCTGCAGGGCTGGGCGCAGAGCCCTCTGTTCCCCGAGCGCCCGCCGAGCGCCGCGGAGAGATAGCACTGCCCCGAAACGCACATACATAGCGCGCCGTGGACGAAAAATTCAAGCTCCATATCGGTGCTTTTTCTTATTCCCTTTATTTCGTCAAGGCTCATTTCCCTCGGGAGCACTGCCCTTGAAAAGCCGAGGCGCTGTAGCTCCTTAAAGCCTTCGGGAGTATTGACCGAACACTGCGTTGAAGCGTGAAGCCTTGCCTTGGGGAAGCACTCCCTCATCATTTTTGCAAGCCCCAAATCCTGAATAATAAACGCGTCAACGCCCGCTTTCATACAGCCTTCAACGGTTTCGTAAGCCATAGGAAGCTCGCTGTCCGAAACGAGGGTGTTAACAGTAACATAGACCCTGACGTTTCTTGCGTGGCAGTATTGCACCGCCTCCTTAAGAGAGTCAAAGTCAAAATTATCGGCGTTGCGCCGCGCGTTAAAATTTTTGGTGCCGAGGTAAACGGCGTCTGCGCCGCAGCGGACAGCCGCTTTAAGGCTATCCTCGCCGCCGCAGGGGGCTAAAATTTCAATCTTCATAATATACCAATAAAATAGGGTGACTCCTGTCACCCCTGATTTTAATTATTCTTTTCCGCAAGTCTGTTTCTGAGGTTGCTGATTTCGCGGTTGAGGCGTTCAATCTCACGCCTTGCAACGTCAACCTCCATCCTTGAGCGAGCGCTGTCCTCAAGATAGTCCTTAATCTGAGCGCGGAGATTATCTGCTGAGGCGGTAGCCTTTTTGCAGGCGTCTGCCTCGTCAAGCGCAACAAGAACTGCGCACTGAGTAGTTGAAAGCGAGGGTGCGTCCTGCGCAATCTGCTTCATTTCCTTATCTATATGCTCAGCGAGCTCCTCAACGTAATCAGCGTCGTCCTCGGTAATAATAGGATAGCTGTTTCCTGCGATTTTAATTGTTACGGTTTTTCTCTCCATATTTAACACCTTTTTATCACTTAATTATTATTAGTATAACAATTTAAAATAAGAATGTCAACATTTTATGAAATCTTGTAAAGCTTTGCGCCGTGTGGCTCAACGGAGGCGGTAAAGCTGTTTTTGAATTTGCCGCAATCCTCATTTTTCCATATATCGAAAAATGAGTATTTTGTATCGGGCATAAGGAAATCGGAAAGGCTGACTCTGATTTTTCTTTCCTTTGTATCCGTATTGAAAACTGCAAGGTATTTGCAGCCCTTGCCGTTTGCAATCCAGGCAATTGAGCCCTTTTTATTTTTCTCGTTTCTGAAAAGCTCCTTTGAAGAAAAGCAGGTCTGATGCATTTTTATATACTCAGAATTAGTCAGAAGCGAGAGCGTGAAATCATCGTTTTCAGGCATATTTCCGCCGAACATAAGTGGGCTTTTAAAAATTCCCCAAAGGGTCATAAGCGTATACTGCTCAGGCTTTGTAAACTGAGTGTATCTGTTTTTAGCTCCGTGACAGGTTCCGTTTTTTGAGAGCCTGCCGAGCGGGAGCATATCGCAGTCAGGGTAACTGCCCTTTGCGGTTATTCCTTCCCATTCCTTACATTTTGAGAACATATTGTAAAGCGGCTCCCAGCGGTCCCAGAAATCGCCTGTAAGGCGCCACATATTGGCATTTTTCACAAGGTGGTCAGCCTTTTCTCTCGGTGCGGGACCGGGTGAGAGGGAAAGAACAATCTCTCTGCCGCAGGAGTCAATAGCTTTTCTTATCATTTCGATTTCATAATCTGCGGTGTAGGGGTTATCCCATTTTCTGAATTCGGTAACGCATATATCGTCGCACTTTATGAAATCAACGCCCCATGAGGCGTACATATTAATAATTGAATTATAGTATTCCTGAGCGCCTTCACAGTTGTAAAGTCCGTACATATCCGTGTTCCAAAGGCAGACGGAAAAGTGGTGAGCAATTTCGCGGCAGGTGTGAGTGCTGCCGTATATCGGGCAGTTCTTCGCAGCCGCCTGACGGGGAACTCCGCGCATAATGTGAATTCCGAACTTGAGCCCGAGGGAATGAACGTAGTCTGCAATTTCCTTAAAGCCCTTGCCGCCCTTTGCCGAGGGGAAGCGGTTGGGCGCGGGGAGCAGCCTTCCGTATTCATCCATTTCAAGCTCGGTGAAGCTGTTATAATCGTTATCCTTAGCCTTGGGCTCGTACCACTGAATATCGCAGACGATGTACTCCCAGCCGTAGGGCTTTAAGTATTTCGCCATATAATCAGCGTTTTCCTTAAGCTGCTTTTCGTTTACCGCCGCGCCGAAGCAGTCCCAGCTGTTCCAGCCGAGCGGAGGATTTTTTGCCCAGTTTTTAAAGTTGCTCATATTTTTGCCCTTTTATTTTACTTTGCGTTTTCATAGCGATTGATGGTGTAAATGATAAAGCTTTATTCGTCGTTTATAACATAAAGATTTTACCATAAAACAAAAAGAATGTAAATAAAAAGCTCAGGCGAGCCTGAGCTTTTAAAATTATAATTTATTTTGTAGCCTCTTCAACTGCAACTGCGCAGGCAACTGTTGCGCCAACCATCGGGTTGTTACCCATACCGATGAGACCCATCATTTCAACGTGAGCGGGAACTGATGAGGAGCCTGCAAACTGTGCGTCTGAGTGCATTCTGCCCATAGTATCTGTCATACCGTAGGAAGCAGGGCCTGCAGCCATATTATCAGGATGGAGTGTACGGCCTGTGCCGCCGCCTGATGCAACTGAGAAATATTTCTTGCCCTTTTCAATGCATTCCTTTTTGTATGTGCCTGCAACGGGGTGCTGGAAACGTGTCGGGTTAGTTGAGTTACCTGTGATAGAAACGTCAACGCCTTCCTTCCACATGATAGCAACGCCCTCTGTTACGTCGTTTGCACCGTAGCAGTTAACCTTTGAGCGAAGGCCGTCTG
>CAMOWP010000116.1 GCA_946628455.1 uncultured Clostridia bacterium
GCTTTATTACACATCTCCGATAAGAAGCTTTTCTCACAGCGTTGAGGCTCAGCTCAATGCCGGAAGCGGAAAATACGAGAGCAGCATTGACATCACTGACAGCACCGAGGCGGGCTTATGGGAAATCAGGAGCATTTCGGCAACTGATGAATCAGGAAACACGGCAAGAGTTTACGCACTCAATACGGAAGGCGAGAAGAATACCGCAGACCTCAGCAAAGGAAGCTACACCGTTTCACGCTCAATCAAAAACGCGAGCATTCAGATTAACAAAAGCGCTCAGTACACGGGCGCGCAGATTAAGCCCGAGCCAATAGTTACTGAAAACGGACTTACGCTCGTTAAGGGCAGAGACTACACGGTATCTTACAAAAACAACGTAAGCGCCGGTATAGCTACGGTAACAGTTACGGGAATCGGCGGTTATACGGAAGCCGCAGAGGCAGCCTTTACAATTATCAGGCCTGCCGTTACGCCTACTGTTGCAAAGCCCAAGGCTTCAAAAATAACAAAGCTTGTTAAGGGAAGCAAAAAATTCACCGTTAAATGGAAAAAAATCAGCGGCGTTACAGGATACCAGATACAGTATTCAACCAACAAAAAATTCAAAAGCGCAAAGAAAAAGACTGTGAAGGGCGCAAAAAAATACAAGCTTACAGTCAAAAAGCTTAAGGCGAAGAAAAAGTATTACGTAAGAATAAGAACATATAAAAAGGTAAACGGCAAAACGTATTACTCCTCGTGGAGCAAGGCAAAGGCTGTTAAAACTAAATAGGCATAAAAAAGACCGATTTTTTAAAATCGGTCTCATTTTTTAAAATTCAATCGTGCTGTTTTTTAAGGTATAATAGGTAACTCCGTTTTCGGTATAAGGAGTGAACTTTCCCGTTACCGTTATTTCGGTTTCAAGCTCGGGAAAATCCTGCGGATAACGCATTTGCTTTGCAGGGACGAATTCAATTCCCTGCTGACAGCAGGCGGTTGCGTCAGGAATAACGCAGGAATAATATATCTTATTCAGCGTATTATCCTGAAAAATCTGGAAATTGCCCTTGATTTTGATTATTTCGCCCACATATTTTTCAGGCTCTGTCATTATATTATAAACCTCGGCATAAACAACGGTTCCTGACAGCTTGCTTAAATCAAGGTCCACCACAAGCTCCTCCTCAGTTGTAGTCTTAGCTGAGGCGGAAGTTCCCTTTTCATTTTTATTCTTTGAACAGGCAGTAAAAACAGATAATATACATACTGCCGAAAGAATCAGACAAAGTGCTCTTTTCATATGTACTCCATTAATACTGTGTGTTTTTGCTGAGGGTTACGCCGCTGATTTTGCCATCCTCAATCCTGCCGTTTGCTATAACGATTGTTCCGAAGGCGGGAACCTCGAATTCGCCCTCAACGGGGATATTCCAGGAATTATCGTAATACGGGTCCTCAATCGCCGCATCGTTTTTCATTCTTCCGTAAAAGCCGATTGATTTTCCGCTGAATTTATCGGGAAAATCCTTAACGTTTGTTATCTGCACTCTTTCAAGAGTATTGCTCATTGAGAGCATATCAATATCGCAATCATTCCCCTTATACTTCGTTTTTATGGTGATTTCGGGGTTAACTATCCAGAAGCCGTCAAGCGCCGCCTTATCACTTTCATAAGTGCCGCTGACAGTTATAAGAGAGCCGTTTTTCGGGAGGTCCTTTTCCTCGCCCTCATATTTAAGCTCCCACTGCCAGTCACAGCACTTGGTGTTATCGTTATATCCCCATACATAGTACCTTGTAACGTCGTTATATGCGTCATAAAGAGTTGCAAAGGTGCCCTCCTTTTCAGCCGCCTGACCGCTGTATTCAGAAGCCTTTTCGTTATAGAAAATATTCTGATAAAGCGTGTATTCAACAGTGTTGATAACAGTCGGCATAAGCACGGATTCAGCCTTTTCCTCTTTTTTTGCCGCTTTTTCGGTTTTGGGAGCACACGCGCTCAGAGCAGCAGCAAGCATAACCGCCGAAAGAAAAATCAATATAAGCCTTTTCATTATTTTCTCCTTATCATACCGATAATATAAAAGATTATAAAGCCGATGATATCAACGCCGACTATTGTTGAGCCGACAGGTGTTCCGCCGACAATTGCAACTAAAATTCCGATTACCGCACATAATACCGAGAACACCGCCGAGCAGATAATAACGGCGCGGAAATTCTTGAAAACGCGCATCGCCGAAAGCGCGGGGAAAATAACGAGTGCAGAGATAAGCAGCGAGCCGACAAGATTCATTGCAAGCACAATAATTACCGCAATTATTACAGCGATAAGAAGATTATAAGCGCCGACGTTAGTTCCCGTTGCGCGGGCGAAATCCTCGTCAAAGGTTACGGCAAAAATTTTGTTATAGAAAATTATGAACACCGCAACAACTACAACCGAAAGAATAACGCAAAGCCATACGTCAAGAGATGAAAGCGTTAATATTGACGTTGAGCCGAAAAGCGTTGTACAAACGTCGCCCGAAATGTTGCTCGACGTTGAAAACAGGTTCATTATAAGATAACCGATTGCGAGCGCTCCAACGCTTATCATAGCTATTGCGGCGTCGCCTTTTATCTTCCTGTTTTTACCGCCTGCAAGAAGAATAACGGCTGAAATGACTGTAACGGGGAGAATCAGAAGCATATTGTTTGTAAGATTCATAACGGTTGCAATTGCCATTGCGCCGAAGGCTACGTGAGACAAGCCGTCACCTATAAATGAAAAACGTTTCAGAACGAGCGTTACGCCGAGAAGCGACGAGCAAAGCGCGATAAGCACGCCTGCGATAAGCGCATAGCGGACGAAGGGATACTGAAAATACTCGGAGAGCTTTGAAAATAATTCAGTCATATTATTCCCCCTCCTTTGCATCAACAAATGCCGCTCCCATATCGCTTAAAAGATATTCGTCCTTCGTTCCGAAAAACACCTTATGGGAGATATGAAGGATATGCGTTGCGTATTTTACAGCGGCAGAGATATCGTGGGAAATCATAATAACCGTAATTCCCTGTTCGTTAAGACCTTTGATAAGAGAATACATCTCTTGCGTAACCTTTGGGTCAAGACCCGAAACGGGCTCATCAAGAAGAAGGAGCGACTTAGTTGCACAAAGCGCACGGGCAAGAAGAACTCTCTGCTGCTGACCGCCTGAAAGCTCGCGGTAGCAGCGTTTTGTAAGGTCTTCAATTCCCATTTTCTTTATGTTTTCTTTTGCACGTTCCTTATCCGCCTTTGAATAGAAGGGCTTGAAGCCGCTTGATGAAAGATTTCCCGAAAGGACAATTTCCCATACTGACGCAGGAAAGTCCTTTTGAACAACTGTCTGCTGCGGAAGGTAGCCTATCTCGTTTTTCTTCAGTCCGTCCCCCGTTTCGATTGAGCCGGAAATGGGAGGTTGAAGGTTAAGCAGCGTTTTCATAAGGGTTGATTTACCCGAGCCGTTTTCGCCTACTATGCAGAGATAGTCGCCGCTGTTTATTTCAAAATTAAGATTGGATACAACAACGTTTCCGTCATATCCGAGCGTTAGGTCTTTACATTTTAAGAGTGACATATTTTTCTCCGTTTAGTTAAGCGCTTCCTTTAATACTTCCAGATTGCTTTCCATAATTGAAATGTAGGTTGCGCCTTCTTTAAGGTCTTTATCAGTTATTGACTGCATTGAATCAAGAGTAAGAATTTTCTGGTTTTTTTTCTTCGTGTTTTCAACAATAGTCTTAGCGATTTTGCCGTCGCCGCTTTCAATCTTCATAACCTTTGTAAGACCAAGTTCGTCAACTTTTTTTGCAAGGAACGAAATTGTTTCAAAGCTTGCTTCACTCTCTGCCGAGCAGCCGACAAAAGCGGCATAGTAGGTCAAGCCGTAATCGTCAGTAAGGTATCTGAACGGGAAGCGGTCACCGAACACAAGCGTTTTATTCTTTGCGCTTTCAACGGCTTCGTCGTACTTTATGTCAAGTTCTACAAGCTCGTCGCAATATGCCTTAGAATTTACATAGTAATCTGACGCATCTTCCTTATCTATTTCAGCAAAGGTCCGAGCGATTTCCTTTACGCATTTTTCAGCGTTTTCAAGGGAAAGCCAGATATGCTCGTCATACTCCGGGCTCTCCTCTTCTTCGTGTTCGCCTTCTTCCTGCATACCTTCAACGATTTCTTCTTCCTTAGCGCTCTCGCCAAGGACTTCAAGAAGGTTGATTGTTTTCATATTCTTGTTCTGAGCACTTTCAAGTGTATCGTGAACCCAGCTGTCGCTCTCGCCGCCAACGTAAATAAAAACGTCGCAGGTTGAAATTTTAATAATATCATCAGCAGTAGGCTGATAGTTATGAAGGTCTGCACCGCTTGAAAGAAGCATTGTATGGTCGATATGAATATCCTCGCCGACTATATTTTCCGTCCAGTCATAAATCGGGAAAATAGTTGAAACAACCTTTAATTTTGTTGCTTCGTCATTTTTGCTTTCTTTTGCAGAGCAGCCTGCAAAAGTTGCAGCAACAAGCACTAATGACAATAATACCGCAAATATTTTTTTCATTTTCTTCCTCCTGTTTTTTCAAACTATTTTACTCAATTTATTTTAATAATAACATTTGTTTTAAAATTGTCAATCTTATTTTAATATGTTCAATTTATCATATATTGATATGAAAAAAACGCACGGAACTGTCCGTGCGTTTTAAAGCTGTTAATTAAGTTTACTCAGTTTCTTCCTGTTCTCTTACAACAACAAGCTCATCGTGAATCTCTGCGAGCTTTTTCTTTGAAAGGCTGTAACAAAAGGCAAGTAGAACTGCCATAACGCCGAGAGTTATTGCAGGAACGAGGGTTGAAATATCATAAAGCTTATCAAGCACCTCTTTTGACTGACCGAGACCTACTCTGTTTGTATCGTAGCCGATAACCTTAAGAAGAACGGGAACGCCTGCGCCTGCAAGAGTCTGACCGAGCTTACGGGTGAAAGAATATAGCGAATAAGATGTTCCCTCTTCACGTCTGTGTGTTCTCAGCTCGTGATAATCAATAACGTCCATAACGAGAGCCCATACCTCAAGAACGAGGAAGGTCTGACCCATACCTGAGAAGAATGTGAATGCAAGGAAGATATACGGATTATGAGCAAGACCTGTTCCTCTGATTGCAAAGAGAATAATGTTAACTATAGCGGCAAATCCGAGACCTGCTGCGCAGAGCTCCTTCTTGCCGAACTTAGTTATAAGCTTGCCCATAAACGGAAGGAATATTGCCATAGGTCCGTAAGTGCAAACAGTTACAATTGCATAGAGACCGGGCTTTGCATAATAATCCTTGAAAAGATAGTTGAATGCTGTCTGATAATACATCTGGAACGCGATTAGAAGCATTGATACAATACAGAGTATTACAAAAGGCATATTTGAGAATAAATCCTTAATTGTAACAAACAGATTGTATTTCTTTTCCTTCTGCTTTTCGGGAAGAGTAATTCTTTCCTTAGTTAGCTTGAAGTTGAGGAAATAGATAAGAACTGAAATTACGGAAAGAGCAATAACTGCAATCGAAAGAGTCTGTCCGTTAAGCTCCTTAACAACGTTTCCTGCTGCGTCCTTGATTTCGTTTCCTGCTGCGTCACGTGCAACGGAGTAAACGAACATGGGAAGAAGAATCTGTCCCGGTAAGCCGCCGACGCCTGCGCCGAT
>CAMOWP010000117.1 GCA_946628455.1 uncultured Clostridia bacterium
CTAATTTTTAACTTTTTTAATTTTTTTGTTGTATTTTCCATTTGAGCTGTACTAATATAAGAGGGAAAAGAGGTGAGCTTTCGCTTATATGAGTAAAAATGCAAATAAGATTAATGAAGAATTCAGTCAGATTTATGATGAATTTTATCTTCAGATATATAAATACTGCCTTTCAAGGCTTTCGTGTGACAGCGATTTTGCATATGACGCCGCGCAGGAAACCTTTTTAGTGCTGTTTAATAAAATGAGCGAAGGCGAAACCTTTGATAATCCCCGCGCCTTCCTTTACGTTACAGCAACAAATTTTATAAAGAAGCGTTTCAATCAGATAAAAATTGAAAACGAGCGCCTCGCGCCTCTTGACGAATACCAGAACTCACTTATTGTAGCAGATAACGACAGCATTGCCGAAAAGCTGAATTTTGAGGAATTCACCGCCGCGCTTGACAAGCTGCTTGACAGCGAGGAAAAGAGGCTTTACACCCTCAGATTTGTTGAAAGCAGAAGAGTTAAGGATATAGCTGCCGAAATCGGAATTGAAGAGCATTACTGCGCTTTGAAAATAACAAGGCTCAGGCGAAAAATTATAAAACGCCTCAGCGATTACTATTAGAAAGGAGAGATAGTATGTCTTTAGTATTTGATGAAAATGTGCTTAAAAACTTACTTAGTGAAAAAGAATATGTAGATGAAGCGGCTCTCCTTTTAGGTGATATTATGGACGCTGAGCTCGAAAAGGAGGAGCCTGATTTCGATTTCATTGAGGAGTGCACGGGAATCCTTCTTGAAATTCAGGACGCTGTTATTGATATTGACGGTGTTGTGCCGTTTCTTTATTCAGATAAGGTAGCCGCTTCCGTTAAAAGCAACAGGCTTAAATTCAGCAAAACTGCTGCCCGCGCCGTTCTTGTTGCTGCAATTCTTCTTGCAACAACTATAACCGCAAACGCCGCAATAACGGGCGTTACGGGTAAAAGCATAATAGAGAATATTGCGATAGCTGTTAATGATTCCTCTGATAAGGAAACAACCGCGCCTGAAGAGGAGACGACTGCTAAGCCGCCTGAGTCAACAACGTCACGGCGCAAAAAGAAGCATAGCTATGAGCATAGTAAAGTTCAGACAACTACTCAGCGCGAGCATTTCGGAGACGGAATTAAAACAGGCACCACAGCGCCCGCATCAACCGAGCCTGACGACAGCGTTTCAGGCGAAGCCGATTACGCAGGCGAAAAAGAGAAAACCCAAAAGGATAAAACAGAAAAAAAGACCACGGAGGAGGAATCTGTTACTCAGTATGCAGAGCCTGATATCTCATTCCCGTCGGATGAAAATGAAACGAACGAATAACCGTATGGAATTAAGAATTAAGAATTAAGAATTAAGAATTGAGGGTGAGCTTCGCTCACACTCATTGTAGGGGACGGCGTCCTCGACGTCCCGCACTAACAGTATGGAATTAAGAATTATGAATTAAGAATTAAGAATTAAGAATTAAGAATTGAGGGTGCTGCGCACGGCAATTGTAGGGGAGGGTCTCCGAGCCCTCCCTCGGACGAGCAATGCTCGTCCCTACGTAATTTCTGTAGGGGTCGGCTCCTTGGAGCGGACGCCAGACCCTTTTGTCACTTCGTGACATTTCCCCTAACAGGGGAATCTCCTCGACGTCCCGCATTAACCGTATGGAATTAAAAATTAAGAATTAATATGGACGGACCGAATCTGTTTCGGTCTGTTTTTCCTTTTTTGGCTCCTTATTATTATGTAAAGTTTTTATTAATATTGTAAACAAACTGTTAATAAATCATTGACCTTTAATATCCGCTTAACTATAATAATTATTAATATAAATCGGAGGTGTTTTATGGTTAAGTCAATGACAGGCTTCGGAAGAGCCGTTAAGGAAATTGACGGATACGTTATTACCGTTGAGCTTAAATCCGTCAATCACAGATATTTTGAATTTTCCTCGCGTATTCCGAGGCAGTACGGCTTTCTTGACGATAAGATAAAAAGCTTTATCAACTCGAAGGTTTCAAGAGGCAAGGTTGACTGCTTTGTAGGAATTGAAGCGCTCAATACCGAGGCTGCCGAGGTTGTGGTAAATAACACTCTTGCTTCGGCTTACGTTAAGGCGCTTAAGGAGCTTGAGGAAACGTATGAGCTTAAGTGCGATTACGGCGCTTCAACCGTCAGCCGCTATCCCGACGTTCTTGTTGTTAAGAAGGCTGAGGAGGACGAGGAGAAGCTCTGGTCCTACGTTAAAGAGGTGGCTGAGGAAGCCGTTTCAAAATTCGTTGAAATGCGCGAAACAGAGGGCAGAAAAATGTATGACGATATCAATTCAAGAGCAGATTATATTCTTGAATGTGTTTCATACATTGAAGAGCGCTCGCCTGAAACGGTTAAGGAGTATAACGACAAGCTCGCAGAGAGAGTACACGAGCTTATCGGCGACGTCTCGCTTGACGAGGCGCGCATAATCCAGGAGGTTGCAATTTATGCTGACAAGGTAGCCGTTGCCGAGGAAACCGTAAGGCTGCGCTCGCATATCTCACAGCTTAAGGAATTTCTTGAAGCAACCGAGCCCGTAGGAAGAAAAACGGATTTCCTCGTTCAGGAGATTAACCGCGAGGCTAACACAATCGGCTCCAAGGCAAGCGACGTTGATATCGCGCGCAAGGTTGTTGACATTAAAGCCGAGGTTGAAAAGATAAGAGAACAGATTCAGAACATTGAATAAGGACGGAAAAATGAAATTAGTTAATATCGGTTTCGGAAATTTAATTAATGCCGACAGAGTTATCTCAATCGTCTCTCCCGAGTCTGCGCCGGTTAAAAGAATCGTGCAGACGGGAAAGGAGCGCTCAACTCTTATTGACGCAACCCACGGAAGAAAAACGAAAAGCGTTATTATTACCGACAGCGATAACGTTGTCTTAAGCTACCTTGAGCTTAAGGACATTGAAAAGAGATTCAAAGAGGAGGGCGAATAATGGCGCATAAAGGAATGCTTGTTGTTCTCTCTGCTCCGAGCGGCTGCGGTAAGGACACTGTTTTTAAGGAGCTGTGCAAGCGCAGAGACGATATTGTTAAATCCGTTTCGGCAACAACCCGCGCTCCGCGTGAGGGCGAGGAGGAAGGCGTTGCTTATTACTTTAAAACAGAGGAGGAATTCAAACGCCTGATTAATTCAAAGGGGCTTCTTGAATATACTGTTTATAACAGCTGTTATTACGGAACGCCCGTTGAAGGAGTCAACAAGGCGATTGACGAGGGGAAAATCTGCTTTCTCATCATTGAGGTTGAGGGCGGGCAGAACATTATGAGGCTGCGCCCTGACTGCGTTCCAATTTTCCTTCTTCCGCCGAGCCTCGAGGTCCTGCGGGAACGCCTGTTAAAAAGAAACACCAATGACGAAGAGGATATAAAGCACAGGCTTGAGCTTGCTGAATTTGAGCTTGAGTTTGCGAATTTATATAAATATAACATTGTTAACGACGACCTTGAAATCTGCGTTGACAAAATCAGTGAAATTTTAGAAAAAGAGCTTATAGCTCATAACAGATAAGGAGAATTATTATGTTTAACCCTGATTTAAAAAAGATGCTTGAAAACGTAAACAGCCGTTACAGCCTTGTTGTAGGCACAGCTAAAAGAGCGCGCCAGATTCGTGACGAGGCAATTGAAAAGGACGAGCACGTTGAAGAGAAAGCAGTTTCAAAGGCTATCGTTGAAATCTGCGACGGCAAGTACGTAATCAGCGAGCCCGACGAATTAAAAAAGAATAAATAAGGAAAGCTCAGATGAAAAGACTTGTTGCGACAGTTGCTGTCGATAACACCTTTTTCAGCTTCGATACGGACTATAGCTATTTAATCCCTGAGGATATGTCTGAAAGCGTTCAGGTCGGCTGCTCGGTTACCGTTCCCTTCGGGCGCGGAGACAGGGAAAGAGACGGCATTATCGTTTCTCTTTCCGAGGAGGAAGCCGATGAAAAGCTCAAAGCAATTCTTCGCGTGAACGAAAAGGCGCTCAGCGTGGAGATGGTAAAGCTTGCGCTGTGGCTCAGGGAGCGGTGCTTCTGCACAACGTATGACTGTCTCAAGCAAATGCTCCCGCGCGGCTACGGAAGGCTTAAAGCCAAAAGCGAGCGTATGGTGCGGCTTCTCACTGACGATGAGGAAATACTCTCGTCGGTAACAAAAAAGCAGCGCCTTGTTGTTGACCTTCTGCTTGACGTCGGCGCGGCAGGCTTTAACGAAATCTGCGAATTCTGCAGCGTGGGGCAGGCAGTTCTGAAAAATCTTGAAAAGAATCACATTGTTGAATTCTATCAGAAGGAGATTTACAGAAACCCGTATGCCGTAACCGAGGCTGAGCCTGAGCGTGAGGAAATTTCGCTTTCGCCCGAGCAGAATAAAGCGTACAAGGCTTTTGCCGATATGCTCAGCGGCGGCGGCAGCGGTCTGCTTTTCGGCGTTACGGGAAGCGGTAAAACTCAGGTTTACTTAAAGCTCATTGACGATACCGTTGATTCGGGCAGGGACGTTATAGTCCTCGTTCCCGAAATTGCGCTGACTCCGCAGACGCTTTCAATTTTCCATAAGCGCTACGGAAGCAGGGTAGCAGTAATTCACAGCGGGCTGTCCCTCGGCGAGAGGAACGACGAATATAAGCGTGCAGACAGGGGAGAGGCCAAAATTGTTATCGGAACGCGTTCCGCAATTTTCGCCCCGCTTCATAACCTCGGGCTCATTGTTATGGATGAGGAGCAGGAGCACACCTATAAAAGCGAGCGCACGCCGCGCTACAACGCAAAGGACGTCGCCCGCTTCAGGGCAAAGTACAACGGCGCTCTGTTTCTTATGAGCTCCGCCACGCCGAGCGTTGAAACTTACTCTGCGGCAGTTAACGGAAAAATAAAGCTCTGCGAGCTTACCGAGCGCTACGGCGATTCAGTTCTTCCCGAGGTTATAACCGTTGATATGAAAAGCGAGATGAAAAGCGGCAACAAATCCCCGATTTCATCAAAGCTCAGCTCTCTTATCAGCGAGAATCTTGACAGTAATAAGCAGACTATTCTTCTTATTAACAGAAGAGGCTATAACACCTTCATTGCCTGCAATGAGTGCGGCCATATCGTAACCTGCCCGAACTGCTCAATCTCGCTGACGTATCACAGCTATAATAACCGCTTGCAGTGTCACTACTGCGGCTACAGCAAAACGCTTGACAACATCTGCCCCGAATGCGGCAGCGATTCCGTGCGCTACAGCGGCTACGGAACGCAGAGGATTGAGGACGAGCTTTCAAGGCTGTTCCCGAACGCGCGCATACTCAGAATGGACGCCGACACAACAACCGCTAAGTTCTCCCATCAGAAGCTGCTCGATTCATTTGCGGCAGGGGAATACGATATTTTAATCGGAACTCAGATGGTTGCCAAGGGGCTTGATTTTGACAACGTAACGCTTGTAGGAGTAGTCAACGCCGATAACTCGCTTTATAACGAAAGCTACACGTCAAGCGAAAATTCGTTTGACCTTATAACTCAGGTTGTCGGCAGAGCAGGTCGCAGAAACGAAAAGGGAAGGGCTGTTATCCAGACAATCAACCCGTTTGACGAAACAATTGAATATGCCGCA
>CAMOWP010000118.1 GCA_946628455.1 uncultured Clostridia bacterium
AAAAATTTTTCTTTACAAATTAAATTTATTATGCTATAATCTATCACGCTGTAAACGGTTTACTCGGTTTCGGGGTTTGTTACACCTTACCGATACTGTGTTTTCCGCGCTGGCAAATATTAAGAAAGGTGGAAGAATTATGACACAGGAAGAAAAGCAGGCTATAATTAAAGAGTATGCTATGCACGAGGGTGACACAGGTTCAGCTCAGGTTCAGGTTGCTGTTCTCACTAAGAGAATTCAGGAGCTCACAGAGCATCTTAAGATTCATAAGAAGGACCATCACTCACGTCGCGGCCTTCTCAAGATGGTTGGTCACAGAAGAAACCTCCTTGTTTACATTTACTCCAAGGACGTTAACCAGTACCGTGAGCTTATCGCTAAGCTCGGTATCCGTAACACCATCGAGCGTAATATGGCTGAAAACGAGGACTAAAGTCCGTTTGGCAGGTGGCACATTTATGTGCCGTCTGCCTTGTTTACTTTAAAAAGCAATAAAGAAGGGGTAAATAATTGTGATAAACTGAAGGCGTTACCGCTTCGTTAATGATTTCAGTTTATTACAATTTACCCTTCTTTAAATAAATTAAAAGAAAAAGAGGTAAAATTATGTTTTTCAAGAATTTTAAGGTTTGGGAAACCGAGCTTGCAGGCAGAAAGCTTACACTTGAAACAGGTAAGATGGCAGGGCTTGCAAACGCATCTATCCTTGCACGTTACGGCGAAACAGAGGTGCTCTGTAACGTAACGGCTTCCGCTAAGCCGAGAGAAGGCGTTGACTTCTTCCCGCTCAGCGTTGACTATGAAGAGAAATTATACGCAGTAGGTAAAATCCCCGGCTCCTTCCAGAGAAGAGAGGCAAGGCCGAGCGAAAAGGCTATCCTTACATCAAGATGTATTGACCGTCCTATCCGCCCGCTTTTTCCGAAGGATTTAAGAAACGACTGTTCAGTAGTTGCAACGGTTATGTCCGTCGACCCTGACTGCTCACCTGAAATTACAGCTATGATTGGCGTTTCAGCTGCAATTGCAATTTCGGATATCCCGTGGGACGGTCCGATTTCAGGCGTAAACGTTGGCCTTGTAGACGGCGAAATCGTTATCAACCCGACTCTTGAGCAGAGAGAGAAGAGCGACCTCGTTCTCACAGTTGCTTCAACAGCAGACCTTGTTGCTATGATTGAAGCAGGCGCAAACGAGATTGACGACGATACTATGTTCAACGCTATTATGGCAGGCCACGAGGAGAACAAGAAGATTGTTCAGTTCATCAACGGAATCGTTGAGGAGGTCGGCAAGCCTAAGTTTGAATATGAATCCTCAAACCCTGACCCTGAAATTATGGCAGAGATTGAAGAGTTCTGCATCGAGGACGTTAAGAAGGCGCTTGATACAGACGACAAGAACGTCCGCGACGAAAGACTCCTTCCGATTTACGAAGCAGTTCACGAAAAGTTTGACGAGCGCTTTGAGGATAACACAGAAAAGCTTGACGAGATTATGTATCTTGTTCAGAAGCACGTTGTACGCGCATGGCTCAAGGACGAGCACAAGAGAGTTGACGGAAGAGGAATCGACGAAATCCGTCCGCTTAATGCAGAGATTGACCTTCTTGCAAGAGTTCACGGCTCAGGCCTTTTCACAAGAGGACAGACCCAGGTGCTTTCAATAGCTACTCTCGGCGGAATCAGAGATGCACAGGCGCTTGACGGACTTGACGAGCAGACCGAAAAGAGATATATCCATCACTATAATTTCCCGAGCTACTCAGTTGGCGAAACAAAGCCTTCAAGAGGACCGGGCAGACGTGAAATCGGCCACGGCGCGCTTGCTGAAAAGGCGCTCCTTCCCGTTATTCCGAGCATTGAGGAATTCCCGTATACAATCAGAGTTGTATCCGAGGTTCTCTCATCAAACGGCTCAACCTCGCAGGGCTCAATCTGCGGCTCAACGCTTGCTCTTATGGCAGCCGGCGTTCCGATTAAGGCTCCCGTTGCAGGTATCTCCTGCGGCCTTATCACAGGCGACGAAGGCGTTTACGGCGACTTTATGACAATGGTTGACATCCAGGGTCTTGAGGATTTCTACGGCGATATGGACTTTAAGGTTGCAGGTACAAAGAAGGGCATCACAGCTATTCAGATGGACCTTAAGGTACACGGTCTTACTCCTGAGATTATCAAGGAAGCTTTCGCAAAAACTCACAAGGCAAGAAATTATATCCTTGATGAAATTATGCTTCCTGTTATCAGCGAGCCGAGAGCAGAGCTTTCAAAGTATGCTCCTAAGATGAAGACGGTTGCTATCAATCCTGATAAAATCGGCGATGTTATCGGCAAGAGCGGTAAGGTTATCCAGCAGATTCAGGCAGATTTCGACGTTAAGATTGAAATTGAAGAGGACGGTAACGTATTCGTTTCAGGTCAGGACGCTGACAAGTGCGACGAAGCTATCGAGGTTGTTCGCCTTATCGCTACCGACCCTGAAATCGGCGCATTCTATAACGGCGTTGTAACAAGACTTATGAATTTCGGCGCATTCGTTGAAATCGCACCGGGTAAGGAAGGTCTTGTTCATATCAGCCGCCTTGACGTTAAGAGAACAGAAAAGGTTGAGGACGTTGTAAACGTTGGCGACAGAGTTATAGTTAAGTGCATCGGCATTACAGATGAAGGCAAGATTGATCTTTCACGCCGCGACGCTCTTATCGAGCTTGAAGGAATGACTCCTGAAAACGAGATTGACGACGCACCGCGCAAGCCGAGAAGAAATAACCGCAGACCGAGAAAAGACTAAAATCAATTCGGAATTAAAAAACGAGATGCTTCACAAATGTGATACATCTCGTTTTATTTTTATCTTAAATCGTTTAATTCCTGTATTCTGTAAACGGGATAGCCGAAGCCGCCTTCGTATTCTCTTACTGTTATCTCATCGCCTTCTTCAAGTCTGTCGGAGTTTTCTTCGTCAAATTCAATAACGTATTTCATAGTGTGAACAGAGTCCATGCCTTCATTTCCGCTCTGGTCGTCAAAGTAAACTTCAAACATATGCGTTCTGCCGTACATCGTGTGCGTAACAGTTGTTTTGTATTCAGTGTAATCTGCGCTTGCAAGGTTAACGTTCATATTGCTGTACGCTTCATTGATAACAATAAAGCTTATTATCGCAATTACGATAACAGCCGCCCACGGTGCCTTTTTCTCCTTGAATTTTTCCTTGCCGAAAATTATATAAACGGCAAAAACCGCAAAGAGAAAGCTTACAGGTATCGTGATTGAAAACAGCCCGTGCGGGTCCCCGCCGATTGTTTTTCCGAGCAGAAAACCACCGCCGAAGGCAAGCGCCGTTCCCCCTGCAATTAATGCAATTACTCTTAAAATTGTTTTTTTCATAATAGTATATCAGCCTGTATAATAGTATTCTTCGCCGAAAGCACCGCGGGACTTGTAAATGCAGTAACTGTCGCCAATTTCGTAATTTTTATATGTATCTGAATCAACATAGATATTAATTTCTTTGTCATTAACCGTTGTGCTGAAAACAAATTGTATCGGTGTTCTGAATCCGTGTTCAATCTCTTTATCTTCTATAATAATATTCGTGCTTTCAGGCTCACGAAAATCAAAAATAAAGTTTAACGACGCCAAGGCGGAGTAAAACAGAACTAAGGACAAAACCAACGTCATAAGTATCAAAGCAACCTTTTCAGGAAATTCATCCGCTATCGTTTCAGGTATATCCTTTCTTACAAGCATTACAATTGCTATGATTGCAATAAGTGCCGCAGTAAAAAGCGATAGCGTTAAAAACTTGTCGGAAATAGCACTTTCAAAAGTGAAATCGTTAATATTCATAATTAAAATGAGCGCACCTATTAATACTACGCCTTTTAACGCCGTGCTTGTCTTTTGATATTTGTAATAAGCATAAGCCGCATAAACAGCTCCTGATATAACGCAGATTATTTCAGCAAATAAGATGATTTTGTAATTTGTAAAAAGTGAAAATATCGGAATTATGGCAAATACACCGCTTATGATTTTTCCGATAATTTCAGGTTTTGTTTCACTGAAAAAACCAAAATAGCAAAAGCCGCAAAGCCAAATGACTTTTTCAATAATATTAAATACAAGATAGTTATTATTGTTTTTTGTATCCAAAAAGAAATCAAAAACAGAAGTCGCAACAAATGCAACAACAAGCAGGATGAATATAAATGCGTCCTTATTCTTCAGCTTAGCTTCATACGTTGTGTCATATGCTTCCTGATGCTTTTTCAAGCCGACATTCTTTTTGAGCTTGTAATTTGCTTTCATAATAAACTAAGTATTAACCTTCAAAAACTATTCCTTTTTCTTCAAGAGTTCTTTTAAGCCGTTTTGAGCTGCCGTAAAGCTTGCTGATTTTAAGCTCCTTTGTTTCGTCGCCGATTATATATGAAAACCGGCGGTTTTCCGCGTGCGTTATATTGTCAAAAACTATTGCGCGTTCACCTTTGTTGAAGAATTCAAGGATACCGTGGCTTTTAATTATTGTTCCGTTTTTTTCGTCAACAACAAAGAAGCTGTGCCACGCAAGATATGCCATCATAACGCCGCAGATTCCCAAAATACCGAAGCCGACGTAGTTCTCGTATTTCTCGCTTACTCTGTTTAAAAAATATGGCATAGCGGTTATAAACAAAATAAACGGAACGGGGAAAAGATACCACGGAAGATTTACCCTGTAATAGGGCGAAAGCTCCGTTTTTGAAATTATGACCTTTTCAACAAGAACGAATACAAGTGAAATAGTTGAAACTACCACGTAGAACATCAGAAAATCGGCGTGATAATTTTTAATAAAAATTACCATTCCGCCTGCATATGCTCCAAGCAGAAGCAGCAGTTCGGCTTTGTTCACATTCTTTAAATCAAAAGGTGAAAAGCCGTGCGTTTTAACATTCTTTTTTAAGGCTGTTATCGTTATGGCTCCAAAGCAGACAAAGGTTGTAAAAAACATAGTGATGCAAATAAGCGTAATATATCCGTTTACGTCATCGTTGTAAAACATATTTTCGAAATCAAGCAGCACAAACGGTATGTATAAAAACAGCGCCGCTTCATTTATTATGTTTAAAATCCTTAAAATATTCATAATTTTCTTTAAATAACGGGCGGATTTCTCCGCCCGTCTTTGAATTAAATTCTGATTTATTCTACGTCAGTCCAGTTTGTTTCGTTGTAGCTCGGCTCTTCGGGAATTACGAAAGCGCAGATGATGTACGCAATCAGCCCTGAGCCGCCTGCAAGCGTTATTGCAACCCAGATAAGGCGGATAATCGTAGGGTCAATGTCAAAATACTTTGCGATACCCGAGCAAACTCCTGCGAGCTTTGCATTCGTTGTGTCGCGGTATAGTTTTTTGTTAGCCATAATTACTCCTTATTTTTTAACAGCTTCAACTATTCCCTCTGCAAGGCCTGCAACGCTCTGAATTTCAGACGGAATGATAATCTTAGTTGCCTGACCGTCTGCTGCCTTAGCGAATGCTTCCATAGCCTTGAGCTTGAGAACAGCGTCGTTTGCGTTTGCTTCGTTTAAAAGCTTGATAGCGTCAGCCGTTGCCTTCTGAA
>CAMOWP010000119.1 GCA_946628455.1 uncultured Clostridia bacterium
GTTTTCTGCTGTTATGTTGAGAATTTCCTGCGCGTCAATTTCAAGCACCTCGCCTATTCTCTCGGCGATAAACGGAATGTATGAGGAATCGTTGCGCTTTCCTCTGTGCGGAACAGGCGCAAGGTATGGGCAGTCCGTCTCAAGAACAAGCCTTTCAATCGGAATTTCCTTAACAACCTCAAGGCTCTTCCTTGCGTTTTTAAAGGTAGCAACTCCGTTAAGCCCGATATACATCCCGATTTTTATAATCTCTCTCGCCATTTCCTTTGAGCCTGAAAAGCAGTGCAAAACACCCTTGGGCTGAAGCTCTTTAAGAATATCAAGCGTGTCGCCGTGCGCCTCTCTGTCGTGAACGATAACGGGCATATCAAGCCTTTTTGCAAGCTCAATCTGCGCCCTGAAAAACTCCTGCTGCTTCTCTTTAGTAGAGCTCATCCAGTGATAATCAAGCCCGATTTCGCCAATAGCAACGCACTTTTCGTCTCCTGCAAGAGCTTCAATTTCCGATAGCTCAGAAAGCTCGTGTCCCTCTAAATCCTCAGGGTGGAAGCCTGCCGCAAAATACATATAGCCATACTTATGCGCAAGCTCCATATTAGCTTTTGAGGTTTCAATATCTATTCCGCATGAAACAGCCTTTATTACTCCTTTATCAGGAAGCGAAGCAAGAAGCGAGTCGCGGTCTGTATCAAACTGCTCGTCGTCATAATGACTGTGTGTGTCAAAAATATTATAATAATTCATATTAAAACCGTAGGGGAGGGCGTCTGCGCCCTCCCGCTTATTATCCAATCAGCAAATCTTAGCGCCAACGGGAAGGTCAACAAAGGTAACAGCAACCTCGCCGTCCTTTTCGCCTGAAAGGAGCATACCCTGTGAAATCTCTCCGCAGAGCTTAACCGGCTTGAGGTTAGTAACAATGATTGCCTTCTTGCCGATTAAATCCTCAGGCTTGTACCATTTTGCAATTCCCGAAACAATCTGTCTCGGCTTTCCGCTTCCGTCGTCAAGCTGTAATTTGAGAAGCTTGTTTGATTTCTTGATTTTTTCACATTCAAGAATTTTTGCAACTCTGAGGTCGGATTTAAAGAAATCGTCAATTGAAATTTCTTCGATTTTTTCTTCCTCTTCCTTCGGCTTAGCCTCTTCCTCAGCCTTTGCGGCAGCCTCCTGCTTTGCGGCAATTTCAGAGAGCATCTTTTCCGTGTCAATTCTCTGGAAAAGCGCTTCTGCCTTACCAACCTTAACGCCGTCCTGCAACGCGCCGAAGGCTGAAAGCGAAGCGTAATCCTTAATGTCGCAGTTCATCTGCGCAAAGATTTTTTCGCTCGTCTCAGGCATAAACGGTGAAAGCAGAATTGAAATATATCTGATAGCTTCAAGAAGATTGTAAAGAACTGTTCCGAGCCTTTCTCTCTTCTCCTCGTCCTTTGCAAGCGCCCACGGCATTGTTTCGTCAATGTATTTGTTTGAACGCTTAGCAAGATTTAAAATAGCCTCAAGCGCGTCAGCAACCCTGTATGTCTTGAATAATTCTTCAACCTTTTCAACAGTATCAAGCGCAAACGCCATTAATTCCTCGTCAACTGCCTCGGTAGCAACAGGCGGCTGAATAACTCCGTCAAAATACTTGTTCTGCATTGCGATTGTTCTGTTAACGAGGTTACCTATTGTGTTTGCAAGGTCTGAATTGAAACGCTCAATAATTGTTTCGTAGGTGATTGAGCCGTCGCTTGCGTAAGGCATTTCCGAAAGAAGATAATATCTTACCGCGTCAACGCCGAGAAGGTTTACAAGGTCGTCAGCGTAAATAACGTTGCCCCTTGATTTGCTCATTTTGTCCTCGCCGAAGAGCAGCCACGGATGACCGAATACCTGCTTCGGAAGCGGCTCGCCGAGAGCCATAAGCATAATCGGCCAGTAAATGGTGTGGAAGCGCACAATGTCCTTGCCGATAATATGAACGTCGGCAGGCCAGTACTTTTTGTAAAGCTCACCCGGATTTTCCGTGTCGTATCCGAGCGCGGTGATATAGTTTGAAAGCGCGTCAATCCAAACGTAAATAACGTGCTTTTCGTCAAATGTAACGGGGATACCCCATTTGAAGCTTGTTCTGCTTACGCATAAATCCTGAAGGCCGGGCTTGATGAAATTGTTAAGCATTTCCTTCTTGCGCGCCTCGGGATAAATAAAGTTCTCGTTTTTCTCGATGAACTCCTCAAGCTGCTTCTGATATTTTGAAAGGCGAAGGAAATATGCCTCCTCCTTTGCAGGCTTAACCTCGCGTCCGCAGTCGGGGCACTTTCCGTCAACAAGCTGAGATTCAGTCCAGAAGCTCTCGCACGGCGTGCAGTACATACCCTCGTATTCGCCCTTGTAAATATCGCCCTGGTCGTAGAGTTTTTTGAAAATCTTCTGAACTGCCTTTTCGTGATAATCG
Source organism: uncultured Clostridia bacterium (assembly GCA_946628455.1). Lineage (GTDB taxonomy): Bacteria > Bacillota > Clostridia > Oscillospirales > Acutalibacteraceae > Eubacterium_R. The sequence goes on from CAMOWP010000119.1 coordinate 2,441, forward strand.
TCGGTAGTTCTGATAAACTTGTCATAGCTTGTGCCGAGCAGGTCGCAGATTCCTCTTATTTCGCCTGCAACCTTGTCAACGTACTGCTTAGGCGTAACGCCTGCAGCTTTAGCATATTCCTCAATTTTCTGGCCATGCTCGTCGGTTCCCGTGAGCATAAAAACATCGTAGCCCTGAAGCCTCTTATAACGCGCAATAGCGTCTGTAAGAACTATTTCGTAGCTGTTGCCGATGTGCGGCTTTCTTGAAGTGTACGCAATCGCTGTTGTAATGTAAAATTTCTCTCCCATTTTTTATATCTCCAATCGTTTATTCTTTATATAAGGCTTGCTGCGCCTTTATCCAGCATAAGTGTAACGTCCTTGTGAAACTGCAAAATGCTTGCAGGGCAGTTAGGCGTAACGTTTCCGTCAATAACCTGTTTTATAGCCTTGGCTTTCTTCTCGCCGATAGCGATAATAAGTATTCTCTTAGCCTGCATTATTGAGCCTATTCCCATTGTAACCGCCTGGGTAGGCACCTGCTCAACGGAATCAAAAAATCTGCTGTTGTCCTTTATTGTGCTTTCCTTCAGGTCAACAACGTGGCTCCAGCGCTGAAAGGCGTCCGCGGGCTCGTTAAAAGCAATGTGTCCGTTTGAGCCGATTCCGAGCAGCTGTATGTCAATTCCTCCCGCATCCTTAATCTTCTTTTCGTAGCTTTCGCATTCCTTTTTTAAATCCCACGCGTTTCCGTTGAGGAAATTAATGTTATCCTCGGGAATGTTAATATGATTGAAAAGATTTTCATACATAAAGCTGTGATAAGAATTTTTATCCCTCACGTCAAGCCTGCAGTATTCATCAAGGTTAAAGGTGGTAACCCTTGAAAAATCAACTGCGCCCTGCTTGTAAAGGCTTATCATATGGTCATATGCTTTAATCGGAGTTGAGCCCGTTGCAAGCCCTAAAACGGATTCAGGCTTCTGCAGAACCTGACCGCACATATAGTAGCCGGCAGCAATGCCGATTTGTTCCTCCGTGTCAAAAACCAAAACGTTCATTTGTTTTTCTTCCTCTTTATTATTGCATTGATAATTAAATATAATACGTAAAATCCGATTGCGCCGATAACCGCGCCGACTGTGTCTATTACCCAGTCCCTGAATTCGCACGAGCGCCCGTCAACAAAAATCTGATGAATTTCGTCCGTAACTGCATAAAGCGAGGTGCAGAGAATTGAAATCAGCATACTGCGTTTATTTCTTGTGAAATACCACGCGCAGTTAAAAAGCAGGCTCAGCCCTGTAAATTCAAGGCAGTGCGCGCTTTTTCTGACAATGAAAACCCATAGCTCGCTCTCGCCGAATAGGCTTTTTAACCATTCAACAAAAACATTGCTCTGGCTCGTTGATTCGTTAGCTGTGCGCGAGGAAAACCAGAATATAACCGCCATACATAAAACGGAAAGCGCCCAGAATAAAGCCGCCGTTTTGTTAATGCGTTTTTTATCTCTTTGCATCTACAAAGCTCACCCTTCCGCTTCCTGCGTGGAACTGAATACCGCTGACTCCCTTTGCCGAGGCGTAAAAGCTCGTTTCGCTGAGCAGCGGATAAATGCTGTAAGTTTCAATAAGCTGAGTTTCAGCCTCCTTGATGAAGCCCAGCGCCTGAGCAGAGCTTTTTGCCTTCTCAGCGTTTTCAAGCGCCGTGTCATATTTCTTTGAGTTGAAGCCCGTTCTGTTGCTCGTTGAAAAGGCCTTGAGATATGTTACTGCCGAAGGGGATACGGATTTGTAAGGATAAAACGCCGCGTCATAATCCCTCAGCCTCAGCCTTGTGAGAAGCTCGTTTTCCTCAAGCGCTTCAACCTTGATTGAGTATGTAACAATATCTCCGTCCTTGTTTTTTGTAACGGTTGAAATACCGCTCTGAATTCCCTGAAGGTGCGCCTTGAGCGTGTTCTCCATTTCAGGGGTGGTAAGAATAGTTATGTCAATATCCGTCTTGCCTATTATTTCAAGCCCCTTTTTCCAGCAGTCAACGCTCTCGGCTGTGTTCTGAACGGGAGCAACTGCGCCGGTAAGCTCTGAAACGCTTTTTCCGTCAAGCGTGCAGGATTGCGGAACAATGCTCCTTGAATCAGAGAGGTATGCCTTCTCAGGCTTTTCAAGCCTCGTCATACCGAGGCAAAATGCCTTTCTCATTTTCTTGCTCTGGAAAAGCTCGTTATTATTGTTGAGCATCAGCACCCACGTTGTGTCGGTGTAAGGAATGTAATTTATGCCCTTTGCGTTTGAGAGCTTTTCACTCTCCTTGCCTGAGATAAACGCAGCGTCATAATAGCCGCTCTCAAGCCTTGCCGTAACGCTCTTTTTTGCATCTTTTTTATCGCTGTCGCTGAGTATTTTAAGGGTCAGCTCGTCAGCGTGAGCGGGGAATTCTCCCTTGTATTCCTTGTTTTTCTTGAGAAGATATGATTCCTTTAAAATCTGGTCAACGTAAAACTGACCGTTGAAAAGAGTGTATTCCTCGCCGAGGCCGTACCTGCCCTTGCAGGCGTTGAAAAATTCCTCGTTGCATGGCATAGCGATGCTGCTTGTCAGCGTTTCAAGGAAGGAATCGTCAGGCGATACAAGCGTTATCTGAAGCGTGTAATCGTCTTTTGCTGTAACGCCGAGCTCAGAGGGCTTTTTCTTTCCTGCGTGAACCTCAGAAGCGTTTTTTACATTTGAAATTGAAGGGAACATCGGCGCGTCAGTGTCAGGGCGTGCAGCTCTCTGAAAAGCAAAAACAAAATCCTTAGCCGTTATATCGGGGTTGAATTCATACCCCATCAGGCGAAGCCTCTTGTCCTTGAATTCGCCCTTCTTTTCGCCTTCCTTGTATTTATCTGTTTTTATATCCCATTTAAGCCCTTGCTTGAGCGTGAAGGTGTAGGTCAGCCCGTCCTTGCTTATATCCCAGCTTTCGGCGCAGCCCTTTTTTACAGTGCCGTCGTCGTTGATTCTGACAAGCCCCTCAAAGGTGTTTTCAATTATGAGATATTCGTCAGAGGTTGCAGCAACCTGAGGGTCATAACTGTTAACGTCGGCGGAAAACGGGTAAATAAAATCAAGCTTTTTAACGCCGTCGGAGCAAGCGTAAAAAAGCGCTGAAATCAGCACTGCGCACAGCAATATT
>CAMOWP010000120.1 GCA_946628455.1 uncultured Clostridia bacterium
GAACGAAAGCGAGCTTACGGCCTGCAATCTGCTTACAGTCTGCGATACCGCAAGGGGTTTCAACCTTAATATCCTCTGTCGGGAGGTCACGTGTTGCTTCAAACATCATAAGCATTGCAATTTCGTCAATAAGCCTACGGAATTCCATAGTTCTCGTCTTAACATTACGAAGAATGCTGAGCTTATGCTGAATGAGCGGATGATCAAAAATTACGACTTTTCTATCCATAATTTTTCTCCTTTAAACGCTATGATTTATCTTTACAATAATATCAAAAGTAAACACTTAACGCAATTAAATTACGGTTACAATTAATAATAAGAGATTACAAAAATGTAACTAAAAATATTATTAAAAAAATTTGTTGTATTTTATTCAGGATATGTACATATATATGAAACCATATGATTTCATAATTTTTAAAAAGGAGTGTTATTTATGAAAAAGACTATCAGCATTATTTTATCCTTGTTGATGATGCTTTCCGTTCTCTCAGTCAGCGGTATATCCGCCCTTGCAGCTAACGAAAAGACGGACAGCTACGAATACAAGGTAAGAGACGACGGCACGGTTGCTATTATGAAATATATCGGAAGCGACTACGACGTTGTTATTCCCGAGGAAATTGACGGTAAAAAGGTTACAAAGATTAATAACAATGCGTTTGTTGAGCCTTACTGGCCTTATCTCGGCGTTTCGGGCGTATCATCAATCCGCACTATAACAATTCCGAAAACCGTAGATTTAATCGGTACGTACAATTTTTACAATCTCCCCTTCCTCAATAACATTTTTGTTGACGAAGAAAATGAAAAATACACAAGTGAAAAGGGCGTTTTATATACAAAGGATATGAAAACGCTTAAATGCTACCCAACGGCAAGGCTTGATAATTACTATGAAATTAACAGCAAAACCGAGACAATTTACTACGTAGCATTTTACGGCTCAAAGTATCTGACAAGCGTTAAGATTCCGAAAAACGTAAAGTCAATTATGCCCGGCGCGTTTACAAACTGCGCTTCAATTGAGGATTTTTACGTTCCGAGTACGGTTAAAAAAATCGGAAACAACGCTATCGGAGTTAAAACCGTTTACTACACCGGCTGGTACGACCCGAGAGATACGGCAAGCAAGTCTGATGACTGGGATGCGTCGGAGCAGTATGAAATGGATTATGCACCTACTGCAAACGTTACAGTTTACGGCAAAAAGGGCAGCGCGGCTGAAAAATATATAAAGAGCCTTAAAAAGCGCTTTAATGAAGCTAAAAAATTCCCCAAATTCAAAACGCTGAGCACGAAAAAGCCCACTCTTAAAACAAAGGTTAAGGGGGGCAAGCTTACGGTAACCGCAAGCGGATATGAAAAGCTTAGCGAATATGAGATATGCGTTATCAAGGGAAAAAAGAAAATCAAAAGCTACTACGCAGTTATGTCTCAGACAGATAAATTCAAAACAACGCTTAAATTAGATAAGGGCACATACAAGATTAAGGTAAGAGCAAGAATATGGGTTGGCGGTTATTCCTTCAAAACGCCTTATTCAAAAACCGTTACAGTAAAAATTAAATAAAATAAAAAATAGCGGAGAAGGGGCGCCCCAAATCTCCGCTATTTTTTAAAGCACCTTTTTAAGGTACTGACCCGTATATGATTTTTTAACCTTTGCAACCTCCTCGGGAGTACCCTCGGCGACTATTCTTCCGCCGCCCTTACCGCCCTCGGGGCCGAGGTCGATAATATGGTCGGCGCATTTAATAACGTCAAGGTTATGCTCAATAACAACAATTGTGTTGCCTGAATCAACAAGCATATTAAGCACGTCAAGCAGCTTTGATACGTCGGCTGTGTGGAGACCCGTGGTAGGCTCGTCCAGAATATAGATTGTTCTTCCCGTTGAGCGCTTTGAAAGCTCCGTTGCAAGCTTTACTCTCTGCGCCTCGCCGCCCGAAAGCGTTGTTGCGGGCTGCCCGAGCTTGACGTAGCCGAGCCCGACGTCGGAAAGAGTTTGCAGCTTTCTTGCGATTTTCGGCTGAGTTTCAAAGAATTCAACTGCCTCGTCAACAGTCATTTCAAGCACGTCGTAAATACTCTTGCCCTTGAACTTAACCTCAAGCGTTTCGCGGTTATAGCGCCTGCCTCCGCAGACCTCGCAGGGAACGTAAACGTCTGCAAGAAAATGCATTTCAATTTTAACTATACCGTCGCCCTGACAGGCTTCGCAGCGGCCGCCCCTTACGTTGAAGGAGAAGCGGTTAGGCTTGAAGCCTTTTTTCTTTGCGTCGCTTGTTGCGGCGTACAAATCGCGGATATCGTTAAACACGCCCGTATACGTTGCAGGGTTTGAGCGCGGCGTTCTTCCTATCGGAGACTGGTCGATATTAATAACCTTATCAAGCGCGTCAAGCCCCTTCATTGAGGAGAACTTGCCCGTATGCTTTTTTGCGCGGTTGAGCTTGTTTGCAAGGTGCTTGTAGAGAATCTCATTAACAAGCGAGCTCTTTCCTGAGCCCGAAACGCCCGTAACTGCAACAAGTTTTCCGAGCGGAATTTCAACATCAAGCTTTCTGAGGTTGTTTTCCTCAGCTCCGTAAATTGTAAGCTTTTTGCCGTTGCCTTCCCTCCTGCTTTCGGGAACGGGAATTTTTCTTGCTCCGCTGAGATACTGCCCCGTTATGCTGTCTTTACAGCTCATAACCTCTTCGGGAGTACCCGCAGCGACAAGCTCTCCGCCGTGAACGCCTGCGCCGGGTCCGATATCAACAAGGAAATCAGCAGCGCGCATCGTCTCCTCATCGTGCTCAACGACAATAAGAGTGTTGCCGAGGTCGCGCAGGTGACGGAGCGTTGCGAGCAGCTTATCGTTATCCCTCTGGTGAAGTCCGATTGACGGCTCGTCAAGGATATACAGCACGCCCATAAGCGACGAGCCTATCTGCGTTGCAAGGCGGATTCTCTGTGCCTCGCCGCCCGAGAGCGTTCCGCTGTCACGGGCAAGTGAAAGATAGTCAAGCCCGACGGAATTAAGGAAGGTCAGCCTCTCCTTTATTTCTCTTATAACGAGGTTGCCGATTAGCTGTTCCTTTTCGGTAAGCTTCAGATTGTCAATAAACTCAAGCTCCTCGGTTATTGACATTTTGCAGAATTCATAGATATTCAGCCCGCCGACTGTTACTGCAAGCGGCTCGGGCTTAAGCCTTGCCCCGCCGCACTCTTTACATCTGCAATCGCGCATAACGGATTCAATTTCCGTTCTTGCCCAGTCAGACGTGGTTTCCTTATATCTTCGCTTAAGGTTACCGATTACGCCCTCAAAATCATTCATATACGTTCCCGAGCCGTATGAGGTAACCCTTTTCATTTTGATTTTTTTGCCGCGCGTTCCGTTGAGGATGACGTCAAGCGCCTCCTCGCTGAGCATTTCAACAGGCATATCAAGCGAGAAATTATATTCCTTTGCGAGCGCGTCCATATACATTTTTGCAATGGAGCCGCCCTCGGCAACATTCCAGCCGCTCGCCTTGATTGCGCCCTGGTTGATTGAAAGCTTTTTATCGGGAATGATAAGGTCGTCGTCTATTTCCTTAAACGTTCCGAGACCGTCGCACTTTTTGCACGCGCCGAACGGGTTGTTGAAGGAGAACATACGCGGGCTCATTTCCTCCATTGAAGCGCCGTGCTCGGGGCAGGCGTAATTGAGCGAGAAAAGCTCCTCGCCCTCGCCGATAATATCAACAAGAACAACGCCCTCGCTGAGCCTTGTTGCAGTTTCAATTGAATCGCTGAGCCTTGATTTGATTTCCTCTTTTATAACAAGGCGGTCAACGATAACCTCGATATTGTGCTTGTTGGTTTTCTTCAGCTTAATATCTTCGCTTATGTCGCGCACCTCGCCGTCAATGCGAACGCGGACGAAGCCCTGCTTCTGAACATCGGCAAGCTCCTTGACGAATTCGCCCTTCTTCCCTCTTGCTATCGGCGCCATAATCTGCAGCTTTGTTTTTTCGGGGTACTGCATTATTTTGTCAACAATCTGGTCAACGGTCTGCTGTGAGATTTCACGTTTGCAAATCGGGCAGTGAGGAATGCCTATTCTCGCCCAGAGCAGCCTGAGATAATCGTAAATCTCAGTTACCGTTCCGACAGTTGAACGAGGGTTTTTGCTCGTTGTTTTCTGGTCAATTGAAATTGCCGGAGAAAGCCCCTCGATGTAATCAACGTCGGGCTTTTCCATCTGGCCGAGGAACATTCTTGCATAGGACGAAAGGCTCTCAACGTAGCGCCTCTGCCCCTCTGCATAGATTGTATCAAACGCAAGCGAGCTTTTGCCAGAGCCCGAAAGCCCTGTAAAAACTATCAGCTTATCCCTCGGTATTTCAATATCAACGTTCTTTAAATTGTGCTCTCTCGCACCTTTTACTACTATGTTTTTTATCATTTCAGTCCTCTGTAATCGGGTGCGGCGTCCCGCCCGAAATTCTCAATTTTCAATTTTCAATTTCAATTATCCTGAAGCTCGCGGATTTTGTCGCGGATAAATGCGGCGTGCTCGAATTCAAGCAGCTTTGCGGCTTCCTTCATTTCGCGGGTGAGCTTTTCAATCATAACCTTGCGCTCCTTAGCGGTCATCTTTCTTCCCGCCTTATCAAGCGCCTTCTTGTCGGTTATTTCAATTATATCCCTTACGTCCTTTTTGATTGTCTGCGGCTTGATTCCGTGCGCTTCGTTATACGCCTCCTGAATGCCGCGGCGGCGTAGTGTTTCCGTTATTGCTCTTTCCATTGACGGAGTTACGGAATCAGCATACATTATAACCTCGCCGTTTTCATTTCTCGCCGCTCTGCCAATGGTCTGAACGAGGGAGGTTTCGCTTCTGAGGAAGCCCTCCTTATCAGCGTCAAGAATTGCAACGAGCGACACCTCGGGGATGTCAAGCCCCTCACGAAGCAGGTTGATACCGACAAGAACGTCAAAATTACCGAGCCTTAAATCGCGGATAATTTCCATTCGCTCAATGGTGTCGATATCGTGGTGCATATATCTCACCTTGATATCAAAGCCCTCAAGATACGTCGTTAAATCCTCAGCCATCTTCTTTGTAAGAGTTGTTACAAGGACTCTTTCCTTGCGCTCAATGCGAAGATTGATTTCGCTTACGAGGTCATCCATCTGGTCCTCGGTGGGCTTGACGGTAATATTCGGGTCAAGCAGGCCCGTAGGTCTGATAACCTGCTCAACAATCTGAGTTGATTTGCTCTTTTCAAATTCAGCGGGAGTTGCCGAGGTAAAGATTACCTGGTTAACCTTGCCGTAAAATTCATCAAAGGTCAGCGGTCTGTTATCATACGCAGACGGCAGACGGAAGCCGAAATCGATAAGGCTCTTTTTCCTTGAGCGGTCACCGCCGTACATTCCGTGCACCTGAGGGAGCATAACGTGGCTCTCGTCAACGAAGAGAAGAAAATCCTCGGGGAAATAATCAAGCAGGGTGAACGGAGCAACGCCGGGCGCGCGCCCGCTCATAATTCTTGAATAGTTTTCAATACCCTTGCAAAAGCCAGTTTCCTGCAGCATTTCAAGGTCGTTCAT
>CAMOWP010000121.1 GCA_946628455.1 uncultured Clostridia bacterium
TTCAATACTTGAAACTGCAATGCTTATCTGCTTCGGTCTTTCGTGGCCGATTAATCTCGTAAAAAACATTAAGGCGAAAACAGCAAAGGCAACAAGCCTCAACTTTCTGCTGCTTATAACCTTCGGCTACGTCTGCGGTATCGCCGCAAAGTTTGTTTCTCACCAAATTAACTACGTCCTTATTGCTTACTTCCTCAACCTCGCCGTAGTCCTCGCCAACCTCGTTGTATATTTTATCAACCGTTCTTATGATAAAAAAACCTCGTAACAAAAAACGCCTCGCGCTCATAATCAAGCGCAAGGCGTTTTTTACTTGTTGCATTTTATATCAAAGCTTGGGTTGAAGGCGTAGAAGTTTTTGCTGTAACGGTATCCTCGGGGAGCTTTGATATATCTTTATATTCATAGTTGTTATCCAAATTGTATTTTCCTTTTAATTTTATTCCCCAATTCATAATATGAAAAAAGGCTCGGAATGGTCCAAGCCTTTTGATGTTCAGTTTGTATTTGAATTACTAAGCACTATAACGGTGTGCCCTTTTTTTATAAGTATATCTCCTCTTTTGAGGTCGTTCGGCTTTTCTGTGTATTTATCTTCAGTAAGCAGCTCAAATTCACCCGTATCAATAAGCTTTTCCTTAAGATTTCCGGTATAAATATCTCTGCTTACCTTAATCCCTGCCGCGTTAACGCAGACCGAAACGAGAGCCGAGCAGTCTGTTTCGCATTTCTTATCTATTTTTGATAAATCCCAGTTTGCCGCTTTTGCACATTCATAAAGCGTTGTTCTTTCATACTGGTCATAGCCGATGTTTTCGTTATCACAAGCCGCCTCGGCAGAGCTTGCAATTATCTCTGCAGCTTCGGGATTTTTTGCTCTTACAACTGCGAGCCATGAAGATTTATAATAGCTTCTTCTGTGCACTTCATCGCCTGTCTGGTCGCCTGCTTCTCCGCCGTATCTTTCGCCGTTTTCGTCGCATATAGCATGAGCGATAGTTACTTTGATGCTTTCACGTTTTTCTTTGTTCTGACTATTATTGGCGGTGAAATAATTAAATATTACTACTGCCGCAATAACTATTGCAACAGCAAAAGCAGTGAATATTAACGGTTTTCTTTTCATTTTTCCAACGCCTGCTTTTTGAGCTTTTTGAGTACTATATTATACATAATTATACTTGCTATTATGCATATGAAATCGGCTGTCGGCTGAGCCCAGATAAGCCCCTCAAGTCCTACAAGCCTGTCCATAACGAACAAAAGCGGAAGGTATACAAGTCCCTGTCTGCCGACTGCGAGAAGAAGCGACTGAAAGCCCTTTCCCATTCCCTGAAAAGAGAAGTTTACTATAAATAGAATTCCTATTACAGCGCCAGAGGTCATAAGTGCCGTAAGCATTTTTACGCCGTATTTTATAACCTCATCGTTGTCTATGAAAACGCCGATAACCTGGCGTCTTGCAAACATATAAACGGCAGTAACCGTTATGCCTATTGCAAGGTTACAAAACATTCCGAAGCGCATACTTTTATTCATTCTGTCGTAATTCTTAGCTCCGTAGCAGTAGCCTACAAGCGGCTGAATACCTTGTGCAAGACCGAGTTGAAGCATAACTACAAGCATATTGGCCTTCATCGCAACGCCCATTGCCGCAACGGCTGTGTCGCCGTAGTTTGAGAGGAACATATTAATAACAATATTTGAAAGGCTCATTAAAAGATTGTTGAGCGCCGCAGGCGCGCCAACGCTTATAACGCCTCGCATAATTCCGTTTTTAATCGCGTATCTGTTGGGGGTAATTGAGAGAATTGATTTACCTCTGAGGAAGTAAATAAGAAAGTATAAAACGCTTACAATGTTGCCTATAACCGTAGCAATCGCCGCTCCGGCAACTCCCATTCCGAGCCCGAAGGGTAGCTTAAAGCCAAAAAGCTTGTCACCGGCGCTGAGAATGAAAATCGGGTCAAGAATAATATTTGTAATCTGACCTATTACCATTCCCGTCATTGAATCTCTTGCCGCGCCCTCGCCTCTTATGAGATTACCTACATTGATTGATGTAACTATAAACGGTGCGCCGAGCGCAATATAAAACAGATAGTCAACCGCAAAGTTAATACTGTTGTCACTCGCTCCCGCAAGGTAAAGCATAGGTTTCCTCACTGCGATAAATACGCCCGCCAGAATAACACTGACGCCTATTGCCGTATAAATACAATACGAGGAAATCGTCTTTATTTTATCTCTGTTGCCCTCGCCGAGCGAACGGCTAATAAATGCACAGCCGCCAACTCCGAAAAGGTTGCCCAGCGCAAGAAAAAACAGAAAAAGCGGCATTGCAACCGAAACGGCGGAAACCTGATTTGCGTCTCCCGTCTGGCCTACAAAGAATGTGTCCGCAAGGTTATATACTATATTTATTAACATACCGAGCATAGACGGAAGCGCAAGCGTCGCAACCGCCTTCGGTATTTTATATTCGCTGAATACAAGTGTGTTGTCTTTTGCCATTGTGTGTCCTTTATTTTAGATATTCGTTGAGCTTTACAAAGTCCTCCATTGTGAGCTTTTCAGCCCTTACGCTGTTGTCAAGCCCAAGCTCGTAAAGCGCCGTCTCAAGCTTTTTTTTCGGGATTCCGAGCGTAGATGAAACGGAATTCACAAGCGTTTTTCTTCTCTGCGCAAACGCTGCGCGTATAAGATTGAAGAAATCCTTTTCGCTTTCAACGCTGTAAACAGGCTTGCTGTAAAGCCTGATTTTTATTACCTCACTGTCAACCTTAGGCGAGGGGAGGTAACACTCACGTCCAACCTCAAAAAGTCTTTCAGCTTCGCCTCTGTACTGAACAGCCGCGCTTATAGCTCCGGATTCGCGCGTGCCGAGCTTTGCCGTAAGCCGTTCAGCCGCCTCCTTTTGTACCATAACAACTATCTCGTCAATTTTAAGCTGTACCTCAAGAAGCCGCATAATAACGGGCGACGTTATGTAGTACGGAAGATTTGCGCAAACCTTAACGCTTTCGCAGTCGCTGAATTTTTCGCCTATAAGCTCTTCAAGGTCAATTTTAAGCACGTCACCCTCAACAAGCTCAAAGTTGTCAAAATCGCCGAGCGTCTCTTCAAGAACGGGGTAAAGCCTTTTGTCAAGCTCAATTGAAACAACCCTCTTTGCAACCTTGCAAAGCTCTTTTGTAAGAACGCCTATTCCCGCGCCGATTTCAATAACTCCGGTATTCTTATCAGCGTCAAGCGCTGCTGCCATATTCGGGCATACATTCTCGTCAATAATAAAATTCTGTCCGAGCGCTTTTGAAAACTTAAAGCCGTTTTTCTTTAAGAGCTGTTCAACAGTATTTATGTCGCATAAATTGTAATCCATAGTTCTCACCCTTATTTCGTCAAGTATTTTATCATAAAGACTCTTTATAATCAATATAAAAAATATTGATATATTTAAACAGATGTGATATAATACTTATTCAAATTGCACAAAATTTAATTTTACAGAAAGAGTTATAATAATGCTTAAGAAACTGTCAAAATATATGCACGGCCTGTGGCTGCTCTGCGTAATCAGCGCCTCGGGTATGATAATTGAAGCGATATGCGAGCTTGCGCTTCCGTCTATAGCCAACTCGGTTTATAACGATGTGTCACGGGCGCACGAGCTCGGAACAGATATTAAAGGCGATGTCATCAGAATCGGTCTTGCAATGTTCGGCCTTGCCGTTGTGGGACTTCTCGGCGGACTTGCAACAATGAAGGCTTCTTCTGAGGTGAGTCAGCGCTTTTCATACCGTCTGAGAAAAGATATGTTTGATAAAATCAGCTCGTTTTCTTTTAAGAATATCGACCGTTTTTCAACCTCGTCTCTCACAACGCGTATGACAAACGACGTAACTATGCTCCAGAATACCGTTATGATGGTGCTTCGTATTCTTGTGCGCGCTCCCGCGCTTCTCATTGTTTCGGCGTTCTTCGCGTTTTCAATTAACTGGCGGATTTCAATGGTGCTCGTTGCAATTCTGCCGATTATTGTTATCATTGTTGCGCTCATTCTGAAATACGGCTTCCCGCTTTTCAGAAAAATGCAAAAGAAAATAGACAATGTAAACAGAGTAGTTCAGGAAAACCTTATCGGTATAAGGGTAGTAAAGGCATATGTACGCGAGGACAGGGAAAAGGATAAATTCCACACCGCGTCAGACGAGCTTGCCGCTCAGGGCGCAAAGGCGGCGGGACTCATTGTAACGGCAATGCCTATCCTTATGCTTATGCTCAACGCGGTAATTATGTTTATTTATTACAAGGGCGCAAGATATGCCGCAAAGGGTGCAATTGATGTAGGTCAGATTTCCGTTCTTGCCGCTTACATAGTACAGGTGCTTATGAATATCGTTATGGTATCTATGCTCCTCCTCCAGATTACAAGAGCCAAGGCGTGCGGCGAGCGCGTCGTTGAGGTGCTTGATACCGAGATTGATATTGTTAATCCCGAAAAACCCTTTATTCCCGAACGTCCTGAAGGCAATGTTGAATTTGACGGCGTTTATTTCGGCTACAGAGAGGGCGACGACGTGCTTGAGGATATCTCCTTCAGCGCAGAGGCGGGGCAGATTATCGGTATTATCGGTTCAACGGGCTGCGGAAAATCAAGCCTTGTAAATCTCATTCCCCGTCTTTACGACGTACACAGCGGAAGCGTAAAAATTGACGGCGTTGACGTAAGGGAATATGACCTTACCGCGCTTCGCGATATTATCGGCGTAGTGCTTCAGAAAAACGTACTTTTCTCTGGAACTATCAGGGATAATATCCGCTGGGGCAAAAAGGACGCCACCGATGAAGATATTATCAAAGCGTGCAAAATGGCTCAGGCTCATCAGTTTATAACCGAACAGCCCGACGGCTATGACACAGACTTATCCCAGGGCGGACTTAATCTTTCGGGCGGCCAGAAGCAGAGGCTCTGTATCGCAAGAGCAATGATTAAAAATCCTAAAATCCTTATTCTTGACGACTCAACCTCGGCTGTAGATACTGCAACCGAAGCTAAAATCCGCGACTGCTTTTATAACGAGCTCGGCGATACTACTATCTTTATTATCGCTCAGCGTATTTCCTCGGTAATGGACGCGGACAGGATAATCGTCCTTGACGGCGGCAAGGTCGCGGATTTTGGCACTCACGACGAACTGATGCAGTCGAGCGCTATCTACCGCGAAGTTTACGAGTCCCAGCAGAAAGGCAGCGAGAGCGTTGATGAAGCCGCGGCTGCAATAGGCGAAAGGGGTGACGAGTAATGCCTGCAAGAAGAAGAAAGAAAGCGCTTGACAGCAGCGCTATGATGGTTAAGCGCGGAGGTCCCGGCGGACCGAGAGCCGTAGGTACCGGTGTGAAGCTCGACCCGAAAACACTCAAGCGGCTTGTCGGATATATTTTCAAAGACTATAAGCTCAGATTTTTCGTCGTA
>CAMOWP010000122.1 GCA_946628455.1 uncultured Clostridia bacterium
GGGGAGATGTCACAAAGTGACAGAGGGGAGCGTCTGCGCTAGCAACCGTTGGTCGTAATTCGTTTGCGAAGCATCAGGCACCGTTGGTCGTAATACCTTACCAATATCTGCCTATTGCAGTTAATTCCGAACTCCGAAATTTATACTACACCCTGAGCAATCATAGCGTCCGCAACCTTTTCAAAGCCCGCAATGTTTGCGCCTGCTATGTAATCGCCGTCAAGCTTGTATTTCTTTGCAGCCTCGTCAATATTGTGATAGATATTTACCATAATATCCTGAAGCTTGCGGTCTACCTTTTCAAACGACCAATAAACTCTCTCTGAGTTCTGGCTCATTTCAAGCGCTGAGGTTGCAACGCCGCCTGCGTTTGCAGCCTTGCCGGGAAGGAAGAGCACGCCGTTTTCCTGAAGGTAAGCCGTTGCGTCTCTCGTTGTTGGCATATTAGCGCCTTCGCACACAGCGATAACGCCGCCCTCAACAAGCTTCTTTGCATCCTCAAGATGAAGCTCGTTCTGCGTTGCGCAGGGAAGAGCGATGTCGCATTTAACGTTCCATACTCCCTTGCCCTCGTGATACTCTGCCGAAGGTCTTGCAGCGGCATATTCCGTAAGCCTTGCTCTTTTAACCTCTTTGATTTCTTTAAGAAGCTCAACGTCAATTCCCTCGGGGTCATAAACCCAGCCTGTTGAATCGGAAACGGTTACAACCTTTGCGCCGAGCTGCTCAGCCTTTTCAACTGCGTAAATTGCAACGTTACCCGAGCCTGAAACAGCAACCGTTTTGCCTGCGATTTCAATGCCGTGGCACCTGAGCATTTCCTCTGTTATATAAAGGAGACCGTAGCCCGTTGCCTCTGTTCTTGTAAGCGAGCCGCCGTATGAAAGGCCTTTACCCGTTAAAACGCCTTCATATCTTTTCTGAATTCTCTTATACTGGCCGAACATATATCCGATTTCTCTTGCGCCGGTTCCTATATCGCCTGCGGGAACGTCTGTATTTTCGCCTATAACCTTGCAAAGCTCGGTCATAAAGCTCTGGCAGAACATCATAATCTCTCTGTCGCTCTTGCCCTTCGGGTCAAAGTCTGAGCCGCCCTTACCGCCGCCGATAGGAAGCCCTGTAAGCGAGTTTTTGAAAATCTGCTCGAAGCCGAGGAACTTGATAACTGAAAGAGTTACGCTCGGGTGAAGCCTTAAGCCGCCTTTATAAGGACCGATTGCCGAGTTGAACTGAACGCGGAAAGCTCTGTTAACGTGAACCTGACCGTTGTCGTCAATCCACGGAACGCGGAAACGGAAAATTCTTTCGGGCTCAACGAGTCTTTCAAGCAAAGCGAGCTTTCTGTATCTCTCCTCATTAGCCTCAATTACGGGGCGAAGAGAATCGAAAACCTCTTCAACTGCCTGCAGAAACTCGGGCTCGTTGCCGTCACGTCTCTTTAAAAAGTCCATTACTTCGTCTACATAAGCCATAATTTTTTCCTCCCAAAAAGCAGAAAAGGCACCTGTAGTATATATACCACAGACACCTTTGCCTATAATTATTCAATTGAAAAGATAAAGGGTCTTTGAGCGTTAACTCAAAGACCCCGTTGCCTTTACGAGAAAATGTTACACCAAAAATCCTGCTTTGTCAAGCCTTTTTTCAAATTTTTTCTTGACATCGCCGCGAGCCTATTATATATTATTCTTATAGAAAAGTTGAAAATTTTTGAGCAATGGCGTTCATTAATTTCGGGGTTATCCCGTTATTAGTGGGCGCATTTTTTGAAAGAGGGTAAAATGATGAGTTATACAAAGGATGAGGTTATCCGGTTCTGCATTGAAGAGGACGTTAAATTTGTTCGTCTTGCTTTTTGCGATGTCTGGGGAAGGCAGAAGAATATTTCAATTATGGCGGATGAGCTTGAGCGCGCCTTCGGTTACGGAATTGCGCTTGACGGCTCCGCAATTTCTGGCTTCGGCGGAGAGGTGCATTCGGATTTACTCCTTCACCCCGACGCAGACACGCTGAATATTCTTCCGTGGAGACCCGAGCAGGGAAAGGTTGTAAGAATGTTTTGTTCCATAACTTATCCCGACGGCAGACCGTTTGAGTGCGACACGAGAACGCTCCTGAAAAACGCAGTTGCCGAGGCTGAAAAAGCGGGATACCGCTTTTATTTCGGCGCGGAGCAGGAGTTTTATCTCTTTAAGCTTGATGAGAATAACGAGCCGACTAAAATCCCTTATGATAAGGCGAGCTATATGGACTTGGCTCCGTTTGACAGGGGCGAAAACATAAGGCGCGAAATCTGCCTGACCTTAGAGCAGATGGGCATTTCGCCCGAAAGCTCTCACCACGAGGAGGGCCCGGGGCAGAACGAAATTGATTTCCGCTATTCCGAGGCGCTGACCGCCGCTGATAACGTTATGACCCTGCAGACGGTTGTTAACACGGTTGCAAACAGAAACGGACTTTTTGCCGATTTTTCGCCCAAGCCGCTTGAGGATAAGCCGGGCAACGGCTTTCATATCAACGTTTCCGTTAAATCGGAGGATTCAAAGGATAACATTATGCCTTATATGATAGCGGGTGTTCTTGATAAGGCGGTTGATATGACCGCGTTTCTTAACCCGACTGAAAAATCATATGCCCGCCTCGGAAATAACAAGGCGCCGCGCTACGTTTCGTGGTCGAGCGAAAACCGCTCGCAGCTTGTCAGAATTCCAGCGGCAATAGGGCAGTACAAAAGAGCTGAGCTGAGAAGCGCAGACCCGTCGGTTAACCCGTATATTGCGTTTGCATTAATGATTTACTCGGGACTTTACGGAATTCAGAACAGGCTTGATTTGCCGTTCGTTGCAGATTTTAACCTTTTTACCGCCGACGAGGAAACTCTCAAGCGCTTTAAAATGCTGCCTCAGTCTCTTGAAGAGGCAAAGGCGGCGGCAAGCGAAAGCGAGTTCATCAAAATGCATATTCCGAAAAAGATATTTGACCTTTATTGCAGATAATTAACTATATTAAGACGAAAAGGAGGGAGCAGGATGTCACTGGAAGAACACGCTTACAGCGTGCTTATTGTCTCTTCGGCAGAGAGCTTTCACAACGCGATGACGGCTATGCTCCCGAATTCACGGTTTCAGCCGACGGTGAAGGCTTCAACCATTGCCGCGGCGCGGCGCGCGGTTGCTGAGCGGCACTTTGATTTCGTTATTATCAACTCGCCCGTCAAGGACGATTTGGGGATGAGATTTGCAGTTGATTGCAGCACTTCTCACAACACGCTTGTTCTTTTGCTTATACCAAACGAAATTCACGCAGATGTATACTCAAAGGTGGGCGAGCACGGGGTTTTCACCCTGCCGAAGCCTATGAGCAAGCAGGCGATGGATAACGCGCTGAGATGGATGCTGACTGCAAAGCGCAAGCTTTCAGGCGTGGAAAATAAAACGACTAAAATGGAGGACAAGATGGAGGAAATCCGTCTTGTAAACAAAGCCAAATGGCTGTTAATCAGCAAAGAGGGAATGCTTGAGCCCGAAGCGCACCGCTTCCTTGAAAAAGAAGCGATGGACCGTTGCGTTACAAAGAAAGCAATTGCATCAGAGATTATAAAAAAATACTCTTAAAAACAATCTAAAAAACCCTTGCCAAAAGGCAAGGGTTTTTGTTATTCGCATTCGCAGATATTGCGCCGTGTCTGAAGAATTGATGACGGGGTAACCGAAAATTCGTCAAGTCCCCATTCAACAAGCTTCGGAATGAGCCGCTCATCAGCCGCTGCTTCGCCGCACATACCGACTGTAATACCCGCCGCCTTGGCGTTCTTGACAGTCATTTCAATTGCGCGCAGAACTGCAGGCTGAAAGGCGTCATATAAGTGGCTTACGTTTGCGTTTCCGCGGTCAACCGCCATAGTGTAGCCCGTGAGGTCGTTTGTTCCGATTGAGAAGAATTCAACCTCTTTCGCGAGCAAATCGGAAATCAGCGCAGCCGAAGGCGTTTCAATCATAACGCCGAGCGGCGCCATACGGTAAGACAGGCCTTCGCTTTCGAGTTCCTTTGCACATTCGTCAATCAGCGCTTTTGCCTGATGCACCTCGTCAAGAGATGTAACAAGCGGGAGCATAATTTTGATGTTTCCGAAATAAGCCGCCCTGAGAAGCGCGCGGAGCTGTTTTTTATAAAGCTCTGTGTTTTTCAGGCAATAGCGGATTGCGCGGAAGCCGAGGAAGGGGTTTTCTTCCTTTTCAATTTTAAGGTAATCAATTGCCTTGTCTCCGCCGACATCGAGGGTTCTTATGATAACCTCTTTGCCGTCCATAGCCTTAGCAACTGTTGAATACGCCTCAAACTGCTCTTCCTCGGTGGGCTCGCGGTCCCTGTCCATAAAGAGGAATTCCGTTCTGAAAAGGCCTATTCCTTCGCCGCCGTTCTGAATAACGTTCTGAGCGTCCTCTGCTTTTCCGATATTTCCGTAAACAGCCTTTTTAACGCCGCTCTTTGTAACGGTC
This sequence comes from uncultured Clostridia bacterium, assembly GCA_946628455.1. Classification (GTDB taxonomy): domain Bacteria; phylum Bacillota; class Clostridia; order Oscillospirales; family Acutalibacteraceae; genus Eubacterium_R. The sequence continues at coordinate 4,503 of CAMOWP010000122.1, forward strand.
GGCTTGTTGAAATAAACCTTGAGCCCTTCCTTTTCGTCAAGATAAGCCTTTTGCTTGCCTTCGTATTCAGCAATTTCTGCTTCACTCGGCTGAGTGAAAACCTTACCCTTGAAGCCGTCAACTATAAGCATATCGCCGTTTTCGATAATCTGAGTGGAATTGATAACGGAAAGCACTGCGGGAATTCCCATTGCGCGCGCAAGAATGGCGCTGTGGCTTGTAACTCCGCCAACCTCTGTAACTATTGCGCTGACGTTTTCCTTGTTTATCTGGCTTGTCATTGAAGGAGTAAAGTCCTTTGCAATAAGGACCGAGCCCTTCGCAACAGAAGCAATATCAACGCTTTTAACGCCGAGAAGGATTCTGATAAGGCTGTCCTTAATATCCTTTACGTCTGAAGCGCGCTGGCGCATCATTTCATCGTCAACGCCTGCAAACATATCGTAAAACATTGTGCACACAGCGTCAACAGTAGCCTCAGCAACAGCGCCGCCGTCGATATTATCGTTCATCTGTGAGAGCATAAACGGGTCTGCAAGCATTGTCAGATGGCCCTCAAGGATTTCTGCTTCCTTCTCGCCTGCGCTCGCCTTGAGCCCCTCTGCCATTTCTTTTGTTTCGGCAGTGAATGCCTCGACCGCTTTTTCAAGACGCGCTTTTTCCTCATCCGCAGTAGTGTATTTTACAGCAGAATAGTCAAGATTTATGTCCTCAATAATTACTGCTTTTCCGATTCCGTAGCCCTGGGAAGCGCCTATACCCTGTAACATAAAATCACCTCATATTGGGCGGGCGGGTTGCCCCGCCCGTTTCTTCGATTATTCTTCGCCGAAGCCGCTTTCAATCATAGCTGCTGCCTCATTAAGCATTG
>CAMOWP010000123.1 GCA_946628455.1 uncultured Clostridia bacterium
TGTATCTCTTGTAGTAAGAATAGTACTTTTTCTTCTCACTGTTAACGTCGTTAAGAACGAAGCCTAAAATGTTTCCGTTAATCTGCTGAAGATTGTTTATGGTAGTTCTTACGTCGTGCGTGTTCGTTGTATCCGTCTTGACAATGAGGATATATCCCGTTGTTTTATCCGCGAAAACGGTAGAATCCGTTACAACGTTTACAGGCGGAGTGTCAATAAATACGCAGTCATAATGCTCTCTTACAAAATCGAGGAGCTTGTTCATTCTCGGAGAGGAGAGAAGCTCGGTAGGGTTCGGAGGGATTTTTCCCGCTGTGAGAACGGAAAGGTTTTCAACGTCAGTTTTGGAAACGGAAATGTTATCCGTCAAGCCTGCAAGGATTTCCGAAAGCCCGTTTTTAACGGGGATTGAAAACATTCTGTGTATAGTCGGGTTTCTCATATCCGAGTCAATGAGAAGCGTTTTCTTGCCCATCTGCGCAAAGCTTACGGCAAGGTTGATTGAGTTAATCGTTTTACCGTTATTTGCAGTCGGGCTTGTGATAACGAATACGGGGCACTTCTCTCCCTGCTGGAGGAAAAGAAGGTTGGTTCTTATAGCATTGTATGCCTCTTTAACAGAGAAGGAGGAATCCTGACAAAGAATTTTCTTTGTGTCATTCTGGCTGAAGCCGTTGCTTCTTGCAAGCTGTCTTCTTTTTTCACGTCTAGTCATTATTCTTTGCATCTCCCTTCATATTCTGTATATTTTCAAGCAGCGCGCTGCTCGGTTTCGCTATCGGGTCCTTCGGCTTTTCAATCTCCCCTTCGGCTTTTGGAGTTTCGGTTTCGGAGCTGTCAGTCGGCTCGATAGCCTCAAGCATAGGAACTGTGCCGAGCACGGGAAGCTCGAATTCTCTTGCAAGGTCCTTAGCGTTGGTGATAGTTGAATCGAACATCTCATAGATAAAGAAGCCTGCAAATGAAAGCGCAAAGCCTGCCGCAAGGCCTATGAGAATATTTTTTCTGATATTAGGCGAAATTGGGGAGGTCGGAAGCTTGGCAGTGTCAATTACGGCAATACCGCCTGATTTAACAACCTTGACCGTCTCAACGGGAGCTATCTTTGCGATAGCGTTTGCAATGTCAACGCAAAGCTGCGGGTCCTTGCCCTTAACGATAACCTTGAAAGCGAAGGTTCCGCTTTCAGCCTCAGCCGAAAGATAGCCTCTTATCGCCGAGCCTGAGCCGAGCTTAAGCTCCTCTGCAACCTTATCGAGAACGAGGTCGCTCTTAAGCGCGAACATATATGTTCCGACAAGCTGCTGAGCCGCCGTTATTTCGCTTTGTGTAATAGTCTGGTCTGTAGTAACTCTGTCAGGGTTATTATAAACGCAGAGGCTTATGCTTGTCTGATAAGTCGGCGTAACGAAAAAGTGCGTGTAAAGCCCTGACGCAGTTCCGAAAATAACTGTGATGATAGCGATGAAAACGAGCTTCGTTCTCATCATATAAAGTATCTTCCTAAGGTCTATGTCTATTTCTCTGGTTTCTTCCATAGTGAACCTCCCAATGCTTTATTTTTATAATTAAATATAAAGATACTTATACATTGTAACAAATAGATAGTATAAAGTCAATTTATAAATAATAAAATTATTATTAATAATTTATGGAAAAGCTGTAATTTATTACAAGTCAACGCCGCTGTATAAATAAAAAATACGGGCAGTTCAAAACTGCCCGTAAAAAATGATTTTTGTTATTTTGCAACGTCAGACGCTCTTGATTCACGGATAATATTAACCTTAATCTGACCCGGATATTCCATATCCTCTTCAATCTTCTTGGCTATCTCGTGAGCGACAAGCGGCATCTTTGCGTCGTCTATAACCTCAGGCTTAACCATAACTCTTACCTCACGGCCCGCCTGAATAGCATACGCCTTATCAACGCCCTCAAAGCTTGTTGAAATCTCTTCAAGCTGCTGCAGACGCTTTATGTAATTTTCAATATTTTCGCGTCTTGCTCCGGGTCTTGCAGCAGAAACTGCGTCAGCCGCCTGAACAAGCGCTGCAACTACGGTTTTGCATTCAACGTCGCCGTGGTGAGCCTGAATTGCATGAACAACCGCGTCATTTTCCTTATACTTTTTAGCGTATTCAACACCAAGAGCAACGTGGCTGCCCTCCATTTCATGGTCAAGAGCCTTGCCGATATCGTGAAGAAGACCTGCTCTTCTTGCAGTCTTTTCATCAGCTCCGAGCTCTGCGGCCATAAGGCCTGCGATATACGAAACCTCAAGAGAGTGCTTGAGCACGCTCTGACCGTATGACGTACGGTACTTAAGCTTACCGAGAAGCTTGACAAGCTCAGGATGGATTGAGCCGCAGTTTGCGGAAATAACAGCCTTTTCGCCCTCCGAGCGGATAGTCTGCTCAACCTCGCGCTTAGCCTTGTCATACATCTCTTCAATTTTAGTCGGATGGATTCTTCCGTCCTGAATAAGCTTTTCAAGAGTAAGGCGTGCAATCTCACGTCTTACAGGGTCAAACGAGCTTACTGTGATAGCCTCAGGCGTGTCGTCAATAATGAGCTCTGCGCCCGTAATTTGCTCAATTGACCTGATGTTTCTTCCCTCTCTGCCGATAATTCTTCCCTTGATATCGTCAGACGGAAGAGAAACAACGGATACTGTTGTTTCTGCAGTGTGGTCTGCCGCACAGCGCTGAATTGCCGTGCCGACAATTTCTCTTGCAAGGATATCGCTCTGGTCGCGAATCATCTGCTCGTGCTCAAGAATACGTTTACTCTTTTCAACATCGAGCTCGCTTTCGAGCGACTGCATAAGCTGCTTTTTTGCTTCCTCCTGAGAGAGCCCTGAGATTCTCTCAAGCATATCAAACTGACTTTTCTTGATGCCATCGATTTCGGTTAATTTTTCATCAGCTTCCTTAAGCTTTTTGCTTAAGTTTTCATTCTTCGCTTCAAGGTTATCAGCTCTTTTATCAAGGTGTTCCTCGCGCTGATTAAGCCTTTTTTCCTGCCTTTGAATTTCGTTTCTTCTTTCACGAATTTCCTTGTCGGCATCGGAACGGATTTTATGAGCCTCGTCCCTTGCCTCCGTAAGCTGAGCCTTCTTTGAAGCCTCTGCTTCGGCTAAAGCCTCGTTAACAATTTTAGCTGCCTGGTGCGTTGCTGAATTAAGGTCCTTCTGAGCCTTTTTATCCTTTCTCAGCTCGCCGAGAACGAAGCCGAGCGCAAAGGCGATAAACGCTGTAAAAACAATAAAAAGAATAAGAACAACGTTACCCTTTAAATCCTCCAGACCGTTTGCAGCGGTAAAAGTTAATAATTCCATAATCAATAGCACCTCCTTCTGTCTAAATTTTTCATCAAGAAGCATTGACAGTGCTTCAGGTTCATTTCATCAGAAAAGGTACAGTTATCAAATCTGCAAATAACAGTAAAAATGCGTCAGTGAAAACAAAATATTCAGAATACAACATTTGATAATATAAATTTTCTATAGTATATTACACCTATATCTTGTATTTGTCAAGAAAATATTACAATTAGTAACAAATTGTTAAGGATTCGCACAGCATTGCCGAATTTTGCAACAATAACCGGGGCGCAGGCTACTGATAATAGGGAAAAATTTTCCGAAAATTAAGTTTTTTCAAAAAAATTATAAATTCAAATTAAAATTATGAACAAAGCTATTGTAAATTGTGATTAAATGGTATAAAATTAATGCTGAATAACTATATATACACAGTTATTCAAAACGCATATTCCTGTAAATCATTGAAATTTTATATAAAAGGAGACAGAATTTATGGCAAAGATTTTAGTAGTGGACGACGATTTAAACATCTGCGAATTGCTCAAGCTTTATCTTGAAAACGACGGTTACACCGTTTTTACAGCTAACGACGGACAGGCTGCGGTTGACGCCTTTAAAAACAAAACGCCCGACCTTATTCTTCTTGACATTATGCTTCCGAAAATGGACGGCTGGCAGGTATGCAGAGAAATAAGGAAGACCTCCTCCGCGCCGATTATTATGCTCACCGCTAAGGGTGAAACCTTTGACAAGGTGCTCGGCCTTGAGCTCGGCGCTGACGATTACGTTGTAAAGCCGTTTGACGCAAAAGAGGTTATGGCAAGAGTCAAAGCCGTTCTCCGCCGCACCAAGGGCGAAACGGAGGCTCCCGAGGCAGACAACAAAACCGTTATTTACGATAACCTTGAAATCAATATCACAAATTACGAAATGAAGGTTAAGGGCGTGCCCGTTGACACACCTCCGAAAGAGCTTGAGCTCATATATCATTTCGCGTCAAACCCGAACAGAGTTTACACGCGCGACCAGCTGCTTGACGAGGTTTGGGGCTTTGATTACTACGGCGACTCAAGAACTGTTGACGTTCACGTTAAAAGACTGCGTGAAAAGCTTGAGGGAGTTTCGGACAAATGGACTCTTAAGACAGTCTGGGGCGTAGGCTACAAATTTGAAACGAAAGACTGATATTAATGACCGATAACACTAAAAAGAAAAAACGTTCCAATATTTTTACAAAATACTTTTTGATATTTGTTTCAATATTTCTCGTTGGCTTTTTAGCTCTCGGAACAACGCTCATTATTCTTGTGAACGCATATTCAATAGATGAAAAAACAGAGCTTTTAAAGGAGAATTCGCTGTCTGTTGCTCAAAGCGTTTCCGATATGCTTATTGTAAACGATATGAATTCGGATTACTCCTCCGAAAAGCAAATCATCTGCGAATCGCTTGAGACAATTTCAAACTGTATTGACAGCGACATTTTCGTCTGCGACGTTGAGGGAACCGTTATCCTCTGCAAGGACCAGGTCGGAACTGCATCCTACAGAAACAACAGTATGGTCTGCGACGAGCACAAGGATTTCAGAGCAAGCGACAGCCTTATGCTCAGCGTTTTTGAAAACGGAAGCGCTGTGACGAGAACTAACATAAACAATGTCAGCTGTTACGTTGTAGGAACGGCGATATACGCTTCGGGCTACGCCGCGGCTGAAGGCGACCCTTCTGAAATAATCGGGCTTGTTTTTGCAACCGTTAAGGAGGGCACAACCGAGCTTGTTCTGAGAATAATAAGAACGTTTCTCATAATTCTGTTTGTTGTAATCGCAGGAGCTTCGCTTATAATCTGGCTTCTCACAAAGCGTATGGTAACCCCGCTTCAGGAAATGAGCGCGGCAGCCAAGCGCTTTGCGGTAGGCGATTTTTCATACCGCGTTGAAATAGACAGCAACGATGAGCTTGCCGACCTCGGCTACGCCTTCAACGATATGGCTGAGGCGCTTGATAAGCTTGAGGGCTCAAGGCG
>CAMOWP010000124.1 GCA_946628455.1 uncultured Clostridia bacterium
AGCGCTGACAGGCTTGATTTGATTAACGAAAAGCATATTGCGTTTCATTTAAGCGGAGGCACAACCGAGGCGCTGCTTGTAACTCCTGATAAGGACGGCATAATAAAAGCCGAAATAGTTGCCGAAAGCCTTGATTTAAAAGCGGGGCAGGCGATAGACAGAACGGGAGTTCTGCTCGGCTTGCAGTTTCCGTGCGGTAAGGAGCTTGATTTGCTGTCTCAAAGAAGCGGCAATGAGTATAAAATCAAGCCCTCAATGAAGGGCGCAGATTGCTCTCTTTCAGGTGTTGAAAACAAGGTTAAGGCTATGATTAAAAACGGCGACAGCAATGAGGATATAGCAAAATTTGCTCTCTCCTCCGTTTGCGAAGCCGCTTGTGAAATGCTGAAAAGGATAACTGATGAATACGGCTCGCTTCCCGTAATATTTTCAGGCGGCGTTTCATCAAATTCAATGCTGAGAAACAGGATAAATAAAGAATATAACGCATATTTTGCCGCCCCTGAATTTTCACTTGATAACGCGGCGGGCTGCGCGGTTTATGCTTATTTAAAAGAGACGGTGTAATATGGATGTTTTAACCGTAACGCAGGTGAACACATACATTAAAGCGCTTATAAATGAAATACCGCAGATAAGAAACATTTATATCAGCGGCGAAATTTCAAATTTCAAGCATTATTATAAAAGCGGGCATATGTATTTCACCTTAAAGGATGAAAAATCACAGCTCAAATGCGTGATGTTCGCATTTGATAATCAGAAAATTAAATTCACTCCCGAGGACGGAATGAGCGTTATCTGCTTCGGGCAGATAGACGTTTATGAGCGCGACGGCGTTTATCAGCTATATGTGCGCGATATGCACCCTAAGGGAGTAGGCTCGCTTACCGTAGCCTTTGAACAGCTTAAAGCAAAGCTTGAAAAGGAAGGGCTTTTCGCTGTTGAAAATAAAAAGCCGATTCCGAAATATCCGCAAAAAATCGGCGTTGCAACGTCTAATATGGGCGCGGCGGTTGAGGATATTAAAAATGTTCTCGGCAGACGTTTTCCTCTGTGCGATGTAGTAATCGTGCCAACAGTCGTTCAGGGCGAAGCGGCGTCGCTCGATATTGTAAAAAGCCTTCAGCTGCTTGATTCAATGGAGGATATAGATACTATTATCGTCGGCAGGGGAGGCGGCTCTCTTGAGGATTTGTGGGCGTTTAACACAGAGCCCGTTGCTAGAGCCGTATATAACTGCAAAACGCCCGTTATTTCGGCAGTAGGGCACGAGACGGATTTCACTATCTGCGATTTTGTTGCAGATATGCGCGCGCCGACTCCGAGCGCCGCCGCAGAGCTTGCGGTTCCCGATATAAATTCCGAGCTGCTTAAGGTGAACAGCCTTGCAGTTTCGCTTGAAAAGAATATGGATTATATAATTGAATACAGGGAAAAGCAGCTTGAAGCTATAGTTAAGGCGTCGCCGCTGTCAGATGTGAACAGCTTTTTCGCTCCTCTTAATGATAAACTGAGCCTGCTTTCAAAACGCCTTGCTCCCGCGTTTTCAGGCGTTATCCTGAAAAAGGAGGGCAGCCTGAAATCAGTTGCAGGCGCGCTTAACGCGCTCAGCCCTCTTGCAGTTTTAAGCAGGGGATATTCAGTAGCGGAAAAGGGCGGAAAGCTAATTAAATCAGTAAAAGATGTTAAGCCTGATGATGAAATATCTATCAGGCTTAAAGACGGAAAAATAAATGCGAGGGTGATTGATAATGAGTAATGAAATGAGTTATGAAAAGGCAATAAACCGCCTTGAAGAAATAGTTGCCGTTCTTGAAAAAAACGAAGCGCCGCTTGATGAAGCGCTTAAGCTTTTTGAGGAGGGCACAAAGCTCAGCAGGCAGTGTGCAACAATGCTGAGCGAGGCTAAGCAGAAAATAACCGAAATTGAAAAATAAGCACTTGGGGGAAAATATGGATTTCAATGAAAGAATGAATGAATATATAAGAATTGTCAATAACGCGCTGCTTGAGCGTATACCCGCTGCGCAGAACGGCCAGAAGGATGTTGTTAAGGCAATGAAATATTCCGTTTCAAACGGAGGCAAAAGACTCAGGCCGATTTTTGTTCTTGAGTTTTGTAACGTATGCGGCGGCGATACAAAGGACGCGCTTGATTTTGCGTGCGCTATTGAATTTATTCATACCTATTCTCTTATTCACGATGACCTGCCCTGTATGGATGACGACGATATGAGAAGGGGAAATCCCTCCTGCCATAAGATGTACGGCGAGGCAACCGCGCTCCTTGCGGGAGACGCGCTTCTCACGCACGCATTTGAGCTTGTCGCAGGCGCAGATTTGCCTGATAAAATTATCGCTCAGGCAACAATGCTCCTTGCGCAGAACGCGGGAGTCGGCGGAATGATAGGCGGCCAGGTGCTTGATTTACTCTACGAGGAAAAGGTGGAGCCCACTCTCAGCGAGGTTATCGACGTTTACAGAATGAAAACAGGCGCGCTTATTTCCGCCTCCTGCCTGCTCGGCTGTCTTGCCGCAGGCGCGGATGACGAAAAGCTTTCAGCCGCTTCAAAATTTGCGTATAATATCGGCGTTGCCTTTCAGATTCAGGATGACATACTTGATATCGAGGGCGACGAGGCTGTAATCGGAAAGCCCGTCGGCTCGGACGAGAGCAACGATAAATCTACCTACGTAACTATGGTGGGAATTGAAAGGGCAAAGAAGGATATTGAGCGCCTTACGGCGAATGCAATTTCGTATCTTGACGCCTTTGATGAGAGCGAATTTTTAAAGCAGCTTGCTGTTTCATTAGTCAGAAGAAATAAATAATTTATAATTATAAATATATTGCATTTTTATGCATAAAGTGATAGAATATACAACACATAAATTTTCGAGGTTTTGATATGTCATATTTAGAGAATGTAAATTCTCCTAAGGATATAAAAAAACTGAATATTGACGAGCTTGAAGCGCTCTGCGGAGAAATCAGAGAGCTTATGATTGACACCGTTTCAAAAAACGGAGGTCACCTTGCTTCAAACCTCGGCACCGTTGAGCTTACGGTTGCGCTGCATAAGGTCTTTAACTCGCCGACTGACCAGATTATTTTCGACGTCGGCCATCAGTGCTATACTCATAAGATTCTCACAGGCAGGAAGGATAGCTTCAACACCCTCAGACGCGAGGGCGGCATAAGCGGCTTTACCCGTCCGTGCGAGAGCGAGCACGATATTTTTTCATCGGGCCATTCCTCAACCTCAATATCCTCTGCAATCGGCCTTGCAAAGGCAAAATCGCTGAGGAATGAAAAAGGAAAGGTTATAGCCGTAATCGGCGACGGCGCGCTTACCGGCGGCCTTGCCTATGAGGCGCTTAACAACTCAGGCAACGAGAGTAATAACCTTATTGTTATTCTTAACGATAACAATATGTCAATAAGCCAGAATGTCGGAACAATCGCAAAAAATCTTACAACAATAAGAACGTCGCCTAAATATAACACCTTCAAAAACAAGGTAACAAGAGGGCTTGCAAAGATTCCGAAGGTAGGTCAGCAGCTTATCAGAACTATAACTGCATTTAATCAGAAGCTAAGGAAGAAGGTCTATAAAAACACCTTCTTTGAGGATTTGGGCTTCAGGTATTACGGCCCGATTGACGGGCACGACCTTGATTCGCTTATTGACGCTCTTAAGGTTGCAAAGGCTCACAACCATTCAGTTCTTCTTCACGTTTATACAACTAAAGGCAAGGGCTACGATTATGCCGAGAGAAACCCTTCAAAATTCCACGGTATCGGCGAATTCAATATCAACACAGGCGAGCCTATACCGAGCGGAGATACCTTCTCCTCGGTTTTCGGTCAGTCGCTTTTCCACCTTGCCGAAAATGACGTGAGAATCTGCGCCATAACCGCCGCTATGACAAGCGGAACGGGGCTCACAAGGTTTGCTGATGAATTTCCAAAGCGCTTTTTTGATGTCGGAATAGCTGAGCAGCACGCGGTAACTTTTTCCGCAGGGCTTGCCAGAAACGGTATGATTCCCGTATTTGCCGTTTATTCAACCTTCCTTCAGAGGTCGTATGACCAGCTTATTCACGACGTTGCAATGCAGGGGCTCAAGGTGATTTTCTGCATTGACAGAGCAGGCTTTGTAGGCTCGGACGGCGAAAGCCACCAGGGGCTTTTTGACACTGCGTATCTTATGAGCGTTCCGGAGCTCACCGTTTTTGCTCCTACTTATTTTGAGGAGCTTTCCTCAATGCTTTATCAGGCGGTATATAAAGAGAAAAAGGCGGTTGCGATAAGATATCCACGCGGAGGCGAAGCTGAAAAGCCCGAGGGCTACTCCTACGAAAAGGATTCCTATAATGTATTCGGAGATGAAAACGCAAAAACCTGCCTTGTAACCTACGGACGTGAGTTCGATTCCTGCTACAAGGCAATGCTTGAAACAGAGGACGTTTACGTTATCAAGCTTAACAAAATCAAGCCGATTGATTCATCCGTCATATCCCACCTTGAAAACGCAGAGAGAATTCTCTTCTTCGAGGAGGGAATAAAAACGGGCGGCGTCGGCGAAATCTTCGCGGCAATGCTTGAAGAAAACGGCATAAAGGCTGAATATGAGCATATCGCCGTGCCTGACGAATTTATTAAGCAGGCGTCAGTTTCTGCTCAGCTTAAAAAATACGGTCTTGATAAGGACTCTGTAATTGACAGGATAAAAAATAATGGCTAAAAAAATAAGGCTTGACGTTGCTGTTTTTGAAAGAGGCTTTGCCCCTTCAAGAGAAAAGGCAAAGGCGATAATTATGGCGGGTCAGGTGTACGTAAATAACCAAAAGGTTGATAAGGCGGGCTTTGAGCTTAAGGCGGACGATAAGCTTGAGGTCAGGGGAAACACGCTGAAATACGTTTCCCGCGGAGGGCTGAAGCTTGAAAAGGCAATGAAACAGTTTCCGATAACGCTTGAAAACAAAATCTGTATGGATATCGGCGCTTCAACGGGCGGCTTTACAGACTGTATGCTTCAAAACGGCGCAAGCAAGGTTTATTCAATAGACGTCGGCTACGGTCAGCTTGCATGGAAGCTCAGGTGCGATGAAAGAGTAGTCAATCTTGAAAGAACAAATTTCCGTTACTGCACAAGGGAGCAAGTTCCCGATGAAATTGATTTTGCTTCGGTTGACGTTTCGTTTATCTCTCTGAGCCATATCCTTCCCGTGCTTCACACTCTGCATAAGACTGACGGCGAGGCTGTTTGTCTTATCAAGCCTCAGTTTGAAGCAGGCAGG
>CAMOWP010000125.1 GCA_946628455.1 uncultured Clostridia bacterium
TTTCATACGCGTTTTTTCCTTTTCGCTTTAATCCTTGACCAGAGTTCTGCAAGCAGAATTGAAGCTAAGCTGAGCAGACAGCCGAGCGCAAATGCGGGAAGCGGCTTGAGATACGTGTCGCCCTTGATACAATAAATTACAAGGTCAACGCTCCACCATACGAGCACCCAGTGAATGCAGTATACAGAGTTTACGTTTCTGCTGATGCTTTCAATCGGAGGGCGCAGCTTAGCGGGAACATACTTTGAAATGAAATAATGAAGCCCGAGCAGACCGACGAACGCCATAATACACATAACAGCTTCAACGGTGTTCATATGGTAAAAGACGTTTGCGCCCTCTCCCATCATCATACCGAAGCCGCCGATAATCTCCCGGGCGGCAAAGCCGAACGAAATAATAACGCACGCAGGAGAAACAATAAGATAGAATTTACCCTTATCCTTAAGTCTCTTATAGTAATAGCCGAAAACGAAGCCGAAGGCGTAAAACAAAAACCAGATAACAAGCGGAAAATCCGAAATAATATATGTGTCACCCGACTTATCCTCAACGCCTACAAAATGGCCTAAAATAATGTTGAGAACGTTGTTCGAGGTGTCAATATTTCTGAGGAAATTACCTACAAGGCTCATTCCGAAGGAGACTGCGAGAATTTTCCACGGAGTCAGCCTGAAATGAAGCAGAATTCCCATAAGCAGCATAGCAAGCGCCGCAAACTGCATTATATCGTTACCGAAGAAAAGATACGGCAGAGGCTCAATAAATTTTTCAGCGTCTCCCGTTATCGCATAGCCGATTAACGACGGAATAAGGAACCTGAACACATTCAGCACAAAGCCTACTGTCCACAGCCTTATGCCTCTTTGGAACACCTCTTTTGCGGAGCCGTGGCGCGTATACGCAAGGCCGATGCCCATAGCGAGCATAAAGCGTGTAGGGCCGATAAAGCCGCCGACTACCGAATCAAAATAATATGGAATACCGAGAACGTCAAGCGTCGCAGGAGGCGATGCGTCAACAAAAACGTGAACCGTTGCAAGGCGGATAATAAGAATCATCCTCAGGAAATCAAGCTCAAACTGTCTCCCCGTGTTGCACGGCTCTTTTGAAAAGAGTTCTTTGATTTTCATTTATAAATCCGTTTCTTAACTGATTTCTGAAATTTCAGTAAATTCATTTAATACTTTCGTATCTTAATAATTATATAACAAACTGCTCAAAATGTCACCAATTAATTAAGACTTTTTTAAATAATCAAATCAGATTGGGCTTCAGTGACTGTTTTGTCTTTACATTTTGGTATATTTATACAATTTTTGCATAAAATTTTAATGTTGTTATTGATTTTTTAATTTTAATTGGCTAATATAGTTTAGTTTTAAGGAGGCGCATAAAATGAAAATGGCGAAAAAAAATGCAAGAGATATAGCAAAAACATCGTGTTTTATTCTTCTCGGAAACGGACTGCTTGCATTTCTGGTTGCAGCGTTTATTATTCCTCACGATATAATTATGGGCGGAACGACGGGAATTGCGCTTGTTTTAAACAGGCTTTTCGGCGTTGACACAGCGCTTGTTGTTTTTATTCTCAACGCATTTCTGCTCGTTTTAGGGCTTATAATTATAGGCAAAAAGCTCTTTTTCACAAGCGTTGCAAGCACAATCCTCTACCCTCTTATGCTTGCGCTTTTTCAGCGAATCCCCGGGATAGACAAGCTTACTGATAACACGCTTCTTGCGTCTCTTTTTGCAGGAGTTTTGATGGGGCTTTCGCTCGGTCTTGTGATGAGAGTAGGCTCGTCAACAGGCGGAATGGATATTGCAAATCTTATTTTAAGCAAGCTTACTCACCGCTCAGTTGCAATATTTGTTTATATAACGGATATTATCGTAGTCGGTGCGCAGGCTGTTATTTCAGATTCGGAGAGCATAATGATGGGCATAGTTGTTCTCGTTCTTGAATCGCTTGTGCTTGAGCAGACGATGGTGTTCGGAAAGGCTCAGCTTGAGCTGTTTGTGATATCCGAAAAATACAACGAAATACGCCTTAAATTTTTAAAGGAGCTCAAGGCGGGAGTTACAATGTCATATATCCAGACGGGATATCTCGCCTCAGATGAAAAGGGCATAATCTGCGTAATCCCTTCAAGAAAGCTTTACGCCGCGAACGAAATAGTCCGTTCTGTTGACCCTGAGGCTTTTGTTACCGTAACAAAAATAAAAGAGGTCAGCGGCAGAGGCTTCACCTCTGAACGGCTGACCCTTGACGAAAAGGAGCTGGGTTAACCTGCGTTAACGATAGCTTCAACCTTTTCTCTGTTCATATAAAACGTGCAGCCGCCGATATGGTCGTCTGCAAGGAGGCCTTCGCTCTGCAGCGCTCTGAACAAAGGAGATTTGAGCGCCTCTCTCAGGGAGGTATCCCTCACATTGATGTCGGAATAAGGCGAGAACGGGCACGGCTCTGCTCCGCCGCGTAGCGCTTTTCTGACGCAGCTCTGCTTGCCGAAGCAAAGCTCTTCATATATTCTCTTTCCGTTTCATTATTCGCTGTTGCGCGGAGTGAATCAGTTACAACCCTTTAATTTGTTAAACGTAAAAACACAGGCTGTGAATTAATCACAGCCTGCTGCTTTTATTTTTTGTATTTTACTATTTCCCCGTTTTCAACGCAGAGGTCATATCCCCTGTAGTAAAAATACCAGCCGTCAAACAGGAAGCGTTTGCCCGAGGCGGATTTTTTTGTTACAAGAAAATATGTATTCCCCGTAAAGTTACCTGTGTAGCCCTGCATCCTCGGGTCGATTATGAGCTCCTTGCCTGCGAAGAAATAAACAGCCCATTTATGAATCGGCCTTTCGCCTGAGCGGTTCTGGAAATTGCCCGCTGCAAGATAGATGAAATCATCGTATTTTCTGCTTTCGCCGTAAAGTGCGTCAACAGTTACGTTGAAATGGTTATTACAGTCAACGCAATCCGCAAAATCCTTGAAATGCTTTGCGTGCCAGTTATAAATTGCCTTTAACCTGTCGTACGTTGTTTTATACTTTTTGATGTCAACGCCGTTGTTTGTAAGCTGCTTAACAGCCTTTCTTCCGCTTAAATCAGTCTTTGTGTAATTAACCATTTCCTTAACGGAAGCGCCTTTTTTGATGTTAACTGTTTTAACTGCGCTTTCAGCGCCCATATACTTGATTCCGTCCACCTCGCGGTAAGGAACGATTTTAACGTAATACTTTCCGTTTCCGAGCCCGCCGAGGGTAAAGTAAGTCTTTTTCTTTGAAACGGTAAGCCTGTTTGTATACTGAGAGCTGAATTTTTTCTTTGTGCTGTAAACAAGCATATAGCCCGTTGCGTTCTTTGACTTTTTCCAGCTCAGCTTAGCCTTGCCCTTTGAAGCATATTTAACGCTTTTGAGCTTTGCTGCAGAGGGTGCGGTTGAAAAGGAAAGCTCCTTGCTCGCCTTGCCGAAATATTTAACGGAATAAGCCTCGGTATAGCTTCTCACCTTTATTCTGTAGGTTGTGCCCGCCTTGAGGTTCGAGAGCTTAACGCTCTCCTTTTTTGAATAAGCAAGGTGCTCAAACGCATTGCTTGAGGAATTGAAGCTCAGGATTTCATAGCCGTAGTCGCCGTAATAATAATCGTTAAAATACCACGAAAGCCACGCAGTTGTTTCATTTACCCTTTTAACGGCGAGCTCCGTAGGCTTTTCGTCTGAAACGTAAACTGTTTCCGCTTCGCCGTCGGGGTCGGTTATTTCAATATCCTTTGCAAAAGCGGTAATCGGGAAAGCAAAGGTTAACGCAAGAACTAATGAAATTATGATATTAAGCTGCCTTTTCATTTTTCAGTCTCCTGTTCATAGAATATCCAACATATAAATTCTAACATCAATAAGAAGAAAAATCAACTAAAAAACGCAGGGCTGAGCCCTGCGTAATCTTTAATTATCAATAGTTTTCTGCGTGGAGCTCAAAATAGCTCTGCGGATGAGCGCAGGTCGGGCAAATATCGGGAGCCTTCGTTCCTACTACTATGTGTCCGCAGTTTCTGCATTCCCATACCTTGACCTCGCTCTTTTCAAAAACTTTGGCGGTTTCAACGTTCTTCAGCAGCGCTCTGTATCTTTCCTCATGGTGCTTTTCAATTTCAGCAACAAGGCGGAATTTTGCGGCAAGCTCAGGGAAGCCTTCCTCCTCGGCCGTCTTTGCAAAGCCCTCGTACATATCGGTCCACTCATAATTTTCGCCGTCTGCGGCAGTTGCAAGATTCTGCGCCGTATCGCCGATTCCCTCAAGCTCCTTAAACCACATTTTTGCATGTTCTTTTTCGTTGTCGGCAGTTTTAAGGAAGAGTGCTGCAATCTGCTCAAAGCCTTCCTTCTTAGCCTTTGAAGCAAAGTAAGTGTACTTATTTCTTGCCTCCGATTCGCCTGAAAACGCCGCTCTTAAATTCTTTTCCGTCTGAGTTCCTGCATATTTATTTGCCATAATTTTCTCCTTTCAGCTTTTTATTATTGTTTGCTATGAGCTTTTAATTATTCTTCAATATACGTCGGCGCGTTCTTCGGCGCCTTGCCCTTGATTACCTTGTGATAGTAAGCGTAGGTCATAGGCTCGTCGGCATCGTTTATAATCTCAGCGCCGATAACCTCGCCTAAAAATACAGTGTGGGTTGCTGTTTCCATTTTGTCAATAACCTTGCAGGTGATGTAAGCAATCGCTCCGTCAACTATCGGAAGAAAATCCTTTATTTCAGGCTTTGCGGGAAACTTTTCGCTGTCTCTTCCGCTTCTGAAGCCGAAATTGCCGATAATCGAGGGCTCGCTGTTTTCGCCTAAAATGTTAATGGCAAAGCGTCCGTTTTTGCTTATGCATTCATTGGTGAAATTATCGTGATTAATGCTGACTGCGATAGTTGCAGGCGATGATGTTACCTGCATTGCCGAATTTGCAATGCAGCCCGTAGCCTTTCCGCCGTCAGCCCACGAGGTAACGGCATAAACTCCGTAAGATAATTTTGTAAGTGCCCAGGTGTTCATAATTATCTCCTTATTTTACCTTGATTTTTTTAGTCGTCCACTGGCTTGTATATTTCTTGCCGCCCTTGATTTTATAGGTGCGGACGAATACGTAGTAAGTTCCCTTTTTCTTGAATTTAAGGGGATAAGCTTTTTTATTTTT
>CAMOWP010000126.1 GCA_946628455.1 uncultured Clostridia bacterium
CCCCTACGGTTTGAATTTGTAGGGGCGGTTTTTAACCGCCCGCGCGCCGCGAGCCCGATTTGCGGGACGTCGGGGACGCCGTCCCCTACAATAAGTGTGAGCGAAGCTCACCCTCAATTCTTAATTCTTAATTCTTAATTCAATACGGTTAATACGGTGTTGTTATGCGCTTTTCGGCAGTATCAAAGCCCTCGGGTAAACCGAGGGCTTAATAATTTAAATATGTTTAAGAATTTCGTGTTTTAAAAGCTTAATGCTAAGAATCGTGTTGGTATATTATTCTTCGTTTTCAAACTGCTTTCTCTGCTCGATTACCGCGTTATGGATATCCTCTTTGGTTTTGCCCGTCAGCTTATAGAAGAAGAACGGAACGCCTGCAAGGAACATCATAATGCCGTGGAATACAGTGTAGAAGAAAAGCATTGAGATTTTCGTATTCAGGCTTTGCTCGGGATTAGGTACAAGGTCCGTCGGCTGGATATAATGAATTATTGAATGCTCGCCGTAAAGGATTCTCGGAGCCAGCGCGCTTGCAATGGTTCCGCTTATCATAGTTCCTATGCCGATAACGGTTGGAAGCGTTGCGTCAAGGCGCTTGCCTGTTTTGAGCTCAATATCCTCAAGCACGTCAGCCTGGAACATTGTGGGAAGAAGGTTTGAAGCGCCGAACTGCAGGCCGATTAAGAAGAGTGCTACAATAAATACTATCTGAAGCGCCTTGTTTCCGCTCTTGAAATAGCTGTAGCCGATAGCAAACGCAACAACGTTGATAATTACAGAATAAATACCGCTTGCGATATAGAGCACCTTTGAATTGAATTTCTTGAGAAGGAAATTGATTATGAGCATACCAACCGCAGTTCCGATACCGGTAGGAAGCCCGAAAAGAAGGAACTTTGAGGTTGAGCCGAGAAGCGCAGCCGCAAGGAACGGGCCGAGATAGGTTGAGATTCCTCTGAAGCTTTTCAGGAAATCAGAGAAAATAATCGACCATGCGTATTTGTTGGTAAGGATATCCTTGAAGCCGAGAAGCGGATTTTTCTTTTCGGCAGTATAAGCAACTCTCTCCTTAACGGCAGACATACCGAGGAGCATTGCAATAACGCCGACCACTCCGCACAAACCTGCGCCGATTATATACTGCAAGCCCTCATTATCCTTCCAGATAAGACCTATAACAAGAAGAATAACAAGCGGAGCGGAATTGCCGACAGCAGAAACGATGCTTCTGAAGGATATAACGGTGTCTCTTTCTCTCATATTCGGGGTCATAACAATTGCAACCATATTAACAGAGTTTCCGAAATGGGTTGTTATTGCCCACGCAACGCCGATAGTTACAATGTAAATCATAACGAGAGTTCCGCTTAAGAACTTTGGGGTAAAGAAGCTGAGGACGAGAAGAACGCCCGCAGGAATTGCCGCATAGAGGCCAAGCGGTCTGAATTTACCCCTTTTGCCGACCTTTCTTCCGTCAATATACATTGCAATGAAAAAATTGAGGAAGAACGGAATAATGCTGAGCAGCGTGTTATAAAGCGAAGCCTGAGAATCGGAAAGCCTTAATACGTTAACGATATAGGCGTTTCTGAAATTACCCACCATACCTGTCATATTCGTGTAGAAGAACACAGCGACAAGATACAGAATAAACTCGCTTTTCTTTACATATTTTTTCTCTTCATTTACGGGAAGAACATTTTCCACCAATAATCTCTCCTTCCTGAATTAAAAATAATTATCATTAATTTTATTATATCATTTAAAATCATAATTTCAATGAACAATCTTTACAAAATAATCAATCTGTATTTGTTTACTATTACGTAAGAAAAAAAGAAGGGCTGAGCCCTTCCATACGTTTTGCGGACGAGCAAGGCTCGCCCCTACGGTTATTCGGCGTGGTTATGCACTTTTTCGACAGTATAAAAGGAAGGGCTGAGCCCTTCCTCTTACTTTTAATTAATTATTTAACCTTAATTTTGATTGTTACCATCTTGGTTGCAGCGTTGTACTGAGTATTTCCTGCAGCCTTAACAGCAATTTTAACCTTGTAGGTCTTACCCTTCTTAAGGCCCTTCTTCTTAATTGTTATCTTACCTGTCTTTTTGTTTACGGTAATCTTCTTATCTCCGCTCTTCTTAGTGTAAGTAACTGCGCCCTGAGCGCCTGTAATCTTAGCGTATTTCTTAACGGCAATAGTCTGATTCTTTTTCTTGAGAGAAGCAAACTTAACGGTTACAGCCTTAGCCTTAACCTTAAGCGGGTTAGCCTTCTTAGCGAGCTTAGGAATAGCTGTTGTGTAGGAATAGCCGCACTTTGTGCAGGTATGAGTCATAACGCCTGCTGCTGTATATGTTGCAGCCTTTGTTACCTTTGAAGCAAAGGTGCAAGCTTCTGTTCTGTCGCCAACCTTAACGTCAACGTCGTCAACAGCTCTTTCAGGCACCTTAGCAAGAACGCCGTTAATAACGTGGCCGCTTTTAGCAGAGGTTGCCTTTGTGATTTTATCTGCGGGAACATCAAGCTCAACCTTGCCGTTATCTCTTGTGAAATAGCTTTCAACAACCTCACCGTCAACGATAAGCCTTACTCTCTTAATTTTAGCAAATGTGCGGAAGATAATGCCTGAAACCTCGTTATAAGCTGTTGTTACGTCGCCGGCATTAACAGCTGCGTTAGCGGTGTTGAGCGCTTCAACTGCGCCGGGAACAACAGATTCAACAACGCTTGCATACTGAACAAGCAGCGGAGCAAGGAATGTCCAGTTATTATATTTCTTTTCAACTGTGATAGTTTCAACCTCGTCAGTCGGGTTGCCTTCACCGTCAACAACGTATACGGGGTCGCCGTTTTCGTCATACTTTGTATCCTTAACGTAAGCTGTCTTTTCGCCGAATACCTCGGTTGTTACAGTTTTCATAAAGATTTCGAATACTGCGTCAAGCTTATCTGCAGGAGCGTAATCAATAACGCTTGCAAGGTCACCAAACGGAATCGGGTCAACTACAACAACGATTGCGCCGTCAGCAAACTTGAGCTCCTTATTTGCAAAGAAGCCGTTAATTGTAGCTGAGTCAAATGTCATTGAATTTACAAGAGCTTTGAGTTTTGTAATATCTTCGTTGAGATCAAGAAGCGAATTAACGATTTTCTTGATAAATGTATCGGCAGCTCCGCTTTCAATTACGTTTGCAATATTCGGAAGAACGTTTAAGAGACCTTTAACCGGATTTGGTTTGAAGTTATTGTCATAAAAATCAAAGAGTGCGTCAAATACAGGTCTCCATGCGAGGTCTGCCTTGATAGCTTTGTCTTCTGTGCTTTCGTCATACGCTGTATTGAAATCATCAATGCTCTGAACATTATCAACACCGAATGCAACGAGAACAGGATAAATAGCTTCGTACTGAACCTTAGTATCTGCTTGAAGTAAGCTTAATGCAGTGTAAGTTACGGGACGGAGAGCTACAAGAACTGCGTCCTCAAAGCCTGCTCTGTCTCCATCGGTAAATCCGAAATTCGGGATTTCCTTTGCGGCAGCGCAAACAGCTTCATAATAATGAGCTTCGCCCTTATTCTGAATTGCATTATCGAAAACAGCTCTCGCATCAGCGTATTTTTCCTCAGGCATACATGAGGCAATGCTTGCGCAAGCAAGCTCTGCAAGCATTTCAAACTGTCCGTCGTTAGCTTTGCCGATAACGCCGTAAAGCTGATAAAGATTAGCTATCATAGCGTTTGTGTAAAGCTTTTTGTTTGCTAAATCATCGAGACCGTCAGAAAAGCTGATTCCCTCAAAAGCGGGCAGAGCGGAAAGAGCTATTGAAGCGGTGCTCCATAAATTATCAGCAGCGGTTGAAACTGCTGTGTCGGGCTTATAGCTCCACCTGTTATTCTTATCAGTCTTACCCGTTACCTGATAACCGTCTGCCGCAAAAGCGAACATACTTACCGAACAGGATGTGATTAACATAACAAGCGCGAGCAGTAAGCTCAGAATTTTGTTACTTTTTTTCATATAGTAACCTCCTTATATATTTTTACAAATTAATTTTACTATTCTTAATATTTTATAGCAAGCAAATATTTTGATTTTGTATATTTGAACAAAAACAGTATAGTTAATTTGTTCAATTTAACAAGAGAAAAAACGAAGAGAAATCCCCTTCGTTTTAACTGATTTATTTATTCTCTCCGTGACCTGCGGAGCGCAGAAGCCTTTTGACCTCCTGCTCCGAAAGCTCTCTGTACTGCCCCTGCGGAAGCATACCGAGCTTGAGCGAGCCGATTGAAAGCCTCTTGAGCCTTGCAACCTCAAGCCCCTGGCTTTCGCACATACGGCGAATCTGTCTGTTTCTGCCCTCGCGGATGATGAATTCGAGAACGACTCTCCCCTCCTCCTGAGAGATTATGTTAACCTCGGCAGGAGCGGTCATTTTACCGTCGAGCTCAATTCCGTGGCGGAGCTTATCGAGCGCTTCGTCAGTTATCGCGGGTCTTACCGTCACGCGGTATTTCTTCGGGTATTCGTGTGACGGATGAGTCATACAGTTTGTAAAAGAGCCGTCATTAGTAAGGATAAGAAGCCCCTCGCTGTCCTTGTCAAGCCTGCCAACGGGATAGACTCTTTCCTTTATATCGGGAATAAGGTCCATAACGGTTTTTCTGCCCTTTTCATCGGATACAGTAGTAACGTATCCCCTCGGCTTATGAAGCATAATATAGACCATTTTACGCTTTTTGTGAAACGTTATTTTTTCGCCGCGTACCGTTACCAAATCCTTATAAGGATTAATCTTCATTCCGATTGTTGCAACGTGGCCGTTAACCTTAACCTTGCCCGCGCTTATAAGCTCTTCACTTTTTCTTCTTGACGCAACGCCCTGCTCAGCCATAAATTTCTGCAGGCGCACCTCGTTTTTATTTGCCATAGCTTTTCCTCATTTTATTTTAATATCGCATTGCATTATTTCAGTATCATCCGAATACAAAACGGCGTAGCCGATTTTATCACCGCTTTTAAAAGGAGAATATATAAACGGATAATAATACAGCTTCACGCTGATTTCACCCGCAGTGCAGACG
>CAMOWP010000127.1 GCA_946628455.1 uncultured Clostridia bacterium
AGCCCTTCCCCGCAGTTCTTCTCAAGGGCTTCGGCGGCGGCGACGGCTACGGCTCCTCCTTCCTTTACGCTCTCCTTCAGGGCAAGGATATAATCGATTGCCTTGAATTCGGCTCAGCCTCCGCTTCTATCCTTATCGCCGCTCACTCCTGCTCCGACGCTATGCCAACCGCACAGCAGGTTCAGGATTATATTGATAAGTGTAAGGAGGAGTACGGCGAGATGGTTGCCAGAGCTTAAGCGGCATCTTTTTCCGCCCGACTGCGTTACAGTTAAAATTCTGCTCGCTTAAATTAAGAACTTGATATTATAATTTATAATTTGTTTATTGATTTTACTGTATGATTATGGTAAAATGTAAAACTGTATAAGGGAGTAATTCCGCGCAATCTGTACATAGCGCGAGTTAAATCAACAACTTGCCTTTACGGCTGGTTTAACCTTAAAGAATGAGACTTATACATAGACTTGCGTCTATGTATAGGTTTTTTTGTTAGGAGTGAACATATGAAAGAATACTTAAGAAATTTCACTGAGGTTATGGAGGAAAACAACACCTCAGTCAACGGTCTTTCCTCGGCTGAGGCTCAGGCAAGGCTTGAAAAGAATGGCAAGAACAAGCTTGCTGAGGACAAAAAGGATTCGCTTTTAAAGCGCTTTTTATCTCAGCTTGCAGACCCGATGATTATTATTCTTATCGTTGCCGCAGTTATCAGCGCCGTTACAGCTGTTTTCAACGGCGAAAAAGAGGGCTGGGCAGACGTTATAATCATTATGGTTGTTGTTATTATCAACGCAGTTCTCGGCGTTTATCAGGAATCAAAGGCTGAAAAGGCTATCGAGGCGCTTCAGGAAATCGCGGCAGCAACCTCCAAGGTTATCCGCGACGGCAAGCTGATTGACGTTAAGAGCGAGGACCTCGTTACAGGCGATATCGTTGTTATTGAAGCAGGCGACAGCATCCCTGCGGACTGCCGTATTATTGAAAACGCTTCCCTTAAAATTGAAGAGGCGGCGCTTACGGGTGAGTCCGTTCCCGTTAACAAAACAGTTGACATTATTGACACCGAGGGCTCGGACGACGTTCCTCTCGGAGACAGAAAAAATATGTGCTATATGGGCTCCAACGTTGTTTACGGACGCGGCAAGGCCGTTGTTGTTGCAACTGGTATGGACACCGAAATGGGTAAAATAGCAGACGCTCTTACTCAGGCTAAGGACGAGGAAACTCCGCTTCAGATTAAGCTTAATCAGCTTTCAAAGGTGCTTTCCGTTCTCGTTCTCGGAATCTGCGTTTTCATCTTTGCATTTGATATTATCCGCACCCTTATGGTTGGCGACAAGGTTACGTTTGATAACACTCTTGAATTCTTTATGGTTGCAGTTTCGCTGGCTGTTGCGGCTATCCCCGAGGGACTTGCGGCTGTTGTTACCATCGTTCTTTCAATCGGCGTTACAAAGATGAGCAAGCGAAACGCCGTTATCAGAAAGCTTACAGCCGTTGAAACGCTCGGCTGTACTCAGATTATCTGCTCCGATAAAACGGGTACTCTTACTCAGAACAAGATGACCGTTGTTGAGCACAGAGGCGATAACGAGGAGCTTCTTGCAACGGCTATGGCTCTTTGCTGCGACGCAGAGCTTCAGGCAGACGACACCGTTAAGGGTGAGCCTACAGAAGCAGCGCTTGTTGCGTATGCAAATTCTCTCGGCCTCAAAAAATACGAGCTTGAAGAAAAAATGCCGAGAGTCGGCGAAGCTCCGTTTGATTCAGGCAGAAAGATGATGTCAACAATCCACAAGACTGAGCACGGCTTTGTTCAGTACACTAAGGGAGCTCCCGACGTTGTGCTTGCGCTTTGCACAAGCGTGCTTTCAGACGGCAAGGAAGTTCCGATGACAGATGAAATCAGGGCTGAAATTGCCGCTCAGAACAAGGAGATGGCAGACCAGGCGCTCCGCGTTCTCTGCGCTGCTATGAGAACATACAAAAAGCAGCCTTCAAACGAGGCTGAGGAGCTTGAAAAGGACCTTTGCTATATCGGACTTACGGGTATGATTGACCCTGTACGCCCCGAGGTTGTTGACGCAATCAAGGAGTGCGCAACAGCAGGCATCAGACCGATTATGATTACGGGCGACCATAAGGACACCGCGGTTGCAATTGCTAAATCGCTCGGCATTATTGACGACGCAAGCAAGGCTATCACAGGCTCCGAGCTCAACAAAATAAGCGACGAGGAGCTTGACGCTAAAATTGAAGAATACTCGGTTTACGCCCGCGTTCAGCCTGAGCACAAGGTAAGAATCGTTCAGGCTTGGAAAAAGAAGGGTATGATTACCGCTATGACAGGCGACGGCGTTAACGACGCGCCTTCAATCAAAAATGCCGATATCGGCGTTGGTATGGGCATAACGGGTACTGACGTTACAAAGAACGTTGCCGATATGGTTCTTGCAGACGATAACTTTGCAACAATCGTTTCTGCCGTTGAAGAGGGAAGAAAGATTTATGACAACATCCGTGCGTCAATTCAGTTCCTTCTTTCAAGCAACCTTTCCGAGGTGCTCACAATCTTCATTGCAACGCTCTTAGGCTTCACTCTCTTTGAGCCCGTTCACCTTCTCTGGATTAATCTTATTACAGACTGCTTCCCCGCGCTCGCTCTCGGTATGGAAAAGGGCGACCCCGATATTATGCGCCGCGCTCCGCGTGACAGCAAGGACGGCATTTTTGCAGGCGGTATGGGAATTGACTGCGCTTGGCAGGGTGTAATGGTAACAGTTCTTACCCTTGCGGCATATATTGCAGGCATCGTTATGGGCGCTAAGGCTGAAAATTATCCGATAAATTCGTTTATGGGAATTTTCGCAATCAACGATGGAATTATTCACCAGAACGGTATGACAATGGCGTTCCTTACTCTTTCAATGTCTGAGATTTTCCATTCGTTCAATATGCGCTCGCGCCGCCAGTCAATCGCTAAGATGGGCAGCCTTAACTGGTATCTTATCGGCGCAATGGTGCTTTCGTTAATACTTTCTACGGTTGTAATTTACGTTCCGTTCCTCGCAAAGGCATTCGACTTTGCTCATATCACACTCCAAGAATATGCTACATCACTCGGCATCGCATTCCTCGTAATCCCGATTGTTGAAATCGTAAAGGCAATTCAGAGAGCTGTTGAAAAGAAAAAGTAAATACTTTTAAGGGAGAGCCTATGTGCTCTCCCGATTTTTGTTTACTTTACTTTTAACTTGTGGTAATATTTAATTTATGGATATTAAGAAGAATGACGATATAAAACTGAATATCGAGGCGATGACGAGCGAGGGGAGCGCAGTCGGGCATTATGACGGGATTGCCGTTTTCGTGCGCGGAGCTGTTCCCGGGGATATTATCGTTGCGCATATAATAAAAACCTCAAAGCGTTACTGTATCGGAATAATAAAAGATATTATTACCCGTTCGCCGTCAAGGATTAAGAGCGACTGCCCCGTTTCGGATAAATGCGGCGGCTGCTCCTTCCGCAATATGACTTATGCCGAGGAGCTGAAATACAAGCACAGCAGGGTTAAGGACGCGGTCGAAAGAATCGGTCATCTTGACGTTCCCGTTAAAGACGTTATCGGAGCTGATAAGATTGACGGCTACAGAAATAAGGGGCAGTATCCCGTTTCGATAAGCGACGGTGAGCTATACGCGGGCTTTTATGCCTATAAGAGCCACAGAATTATCCCTGCAAGCGGCTGTAAGCTCCAGAACGGGGCTTTTGACGGATGTCTGAGCTCGTTTGCAAGTTGGGTCGAAAAGGCGAAAATAAGCTCATACGACGAAAAAACAGGCAAGGGGCTTTTAAGGCATATTTATCTCAGGAGGACGTCCCTCGGTGAGATTATGGCGTGCGCCGTTATTAACGCTGATACTCTTCCTGAGAAAGAGATTCTCATTGAAGAGCTGCTGAAAAACGACGGAATAAAAAGCATTTGCGTTAATATAAATAAAAGTAACAGCAACGTGATTTTAGGCGATAAAACCATAACGTTATGGGGAAGCGATGTTATCCGCGACAGTCTTCTCGGGCTTACCTTTGAAATATCGCCAAACTCGTTTTACCAGGTCAATCACGACCAGTGTGAAAAGCTGTATAAGAAGGCGGCTGAATACGCTGCGCTTACAGGAAATGAAACGGTTGTTGACCTTTACTGCGGCGCAGGCACAATCGGTCTGACTATGGCAGACAGAGCGAAGAAATTATTCGGAATTGAAATTATTCCGCAGGCGATTGAAAACGCAAAGAAAAATGCCCAAATCAACGGGATAACTAACGCTGAATTTTTCTGCGGAGACGCGGCGCAGGGTGCCGAAATGCTTGAAAACAGGGGAATCAGGCCTGACGTTGTTATTCTTGACCCGCCGCGAAAGGGCTGCCAAAGGGAGCTTTTTGACACCATTGAAAAAATGGCTCCGAAAAGGATAGTTTACGTTTCGTGCGACAGCTCAACGCTTGCGCGCGACCTTGCAATATTAGACGAAAAGGGATACAAAACAGAGGAAATTACCCCGGTTGATATGTTCCCGAGAACGCCGCACGTTGAAGCGGTTGCATTGATTTCATCCGGGGCATAGATTTTCATAATTTGCTTTTTAGGAGAAGCTATGGATATTAATGAAATAAATCTGGATATGCGTTACAGACATCCGTGGGAAATCAGCAGAACAAAATGCCTGCTGTGGGAGCTGCGACCCATACTTAAAAAGCTCGGAGATAATGCCGTATTCATTGATTTCGGCGCGGGAGACCAGTATTTTGACGACGCTCTTCTTGAGCGTTATCCGGGCTATACTGCTGCCGCGGTGGACATAGGCTATACGCCCGAAGCGCTGAAAAAAATCGGGAAAAGGGTGCGCAATCTTTCAAAGATTAAGACTGCCGAATCTCTTGACTCGCTGAGCATTCAAAGCGCTGATTTTGCCTTGATGATGGATTCGCTTGAATA
>CAMOWP010000128.1 GCA_946628455.1 uncultured Clostridia bacterium
ATCGCAGTTGTTGAGCTCTCCTCCTTCCAGCTTCTCACAATGGGAAATCTCGTAAACAAGCCTGACGTTGCAGTTGTCACTAACATTGAGTGCACTCATCAGGACCATCATATTTCACTTGACGAATACGTTGACGCTAAAAGAAATATTCTCATTTACCAGAACGCCTCTCAGAGGACTGTTCTCAATGCGGATTGCGATTACTCAATCGGAAACAGCGTTTACCACGATATGAGATACGACGTAAGAGGTCAGCTCTATCAGTTTTCAATTAAGCACAGCGTTGAAAACGGCGCTTATATGGATGAAAACGGCGATATCTATTTCGCTGAAAACGGCAACAGAATTCTTGTTATGAACAAAAGCGATATCGTTATTCCCGGCGACCATAATATTGAAAACTACTGCACGGCAATTTCAGCAGTCTGGGATGACGTTGAGCCCGAAACAATCAAAGAGATTGCGCGTACCTTCGGCGGCGTTGAGCACAGAATTGAATTTGTAAGAGAATTCAACGGCGTTAAGTATTATAACGACAGCATTGCAACCTCTCCGTCAAGAGTTATAAGCGGGCTTAAAGCTTTCGGTGAAAAGATTATTGTTATTATGGGCGGCTCAGACAAGGGCAACGATATGAGCGAAATGGTGCCGTATATTCTGAAATACGTCAAGCTGCTCATTTTAAACGGCGCAACGGCTGATAAGATTTACGAAACTGTTATCGCTGATAAGGCTTATGAAAACAGCGGTCTTGAAATAATTAAGGTTGCAACTATGCAGGAGGCTCTCCTTAAGGCTAAGGAAAACGCAAAGAGCGGAGATATTGTTTCGCTCTGCCCTGCGTGCCCTGCGTTTGACCAGTTCAAAACCTTTGAATACAGAGGCAGGGAATTTAAAAGATTAGTAAACGAATTTGAGGAATAAAAATGAACACAGCAAAATTACTGAAAAAGCTCACCTCCGCTGTCGGCGTAAGCGGCGCGGAGGAAAACATAGTTGACGTATTAAAGGAGCTTCTTGCCTCTTACGGCGAGGTTACCGTTGACAGTATGAACAATGTTTACTGCACCTTCGGCGAGGGCTACCATTTCCTTCTTGACGCTCATATTGATGAAATCGGCTTCGTGGTTAAAGGAATTACGGACGGCGGTTTTATCAAGCTTGCAAACGTGGGCGGCATAGATAAAAGAATGCTCCTTGCAAGCGAGGTTTCAATCTGGGGCAAAAGGGAGGTAAGAGGCGTTATTTCAACTCTTCCTCCTCATCTTCAGAAGGATGGCGATAAAAAAGCGCCTTCGCTTGACGAGGTTTCTGTTGATGTAGGTATGACCAAAGAGGAGGCTGAAAAGCTTATTTCTCTTGGCGACAGAGTAACCTTCAGGCGCAATTTCAACGAGCTTCTCGGAACAAGAATTTCTTCATCAGTGCTTGATGACAGAAGCGGCGTCGCTTCAATTATTCTTGCGCTTGAGTAGCTTAAGGGCGTTAACGCAAAGGTAACCGTTATGTTTTCATCTCAGGAGGAGGTAGGAACACGCGGCGCGAAGGTGGGCCCGTATATGAAGGGCGTTGACGAGGCAATAGCTGTCGACGTTTCCTTCGGTTATACTCCAAGCTGCAAAAAGAGCGATTGCGGCGAGCTCGGAAAAGGACCGATGGTTGGTTTTTCGCCCATCCTTTCCGCTACAATGAGCAATAAGCTCAGGGAGATTGCCGAAAAGAACTCAATTCCTTATCAGGTTGAGGTTATGGGCGGCGGCCATACGGGAACTAATGCCGACGTTATTTCAGTCAGCGAGAGCGGAATAAAAACCGCCCTTGTTTCAATTCCCGAAAAATATATGCACTCTCCAATTGAGATTGTTGATACAAACGACGTTGATAACACCGCTAAGCTGTTGGCAGCGTATATCAGAGAAAGGGCGGGTGAAATCAATGCTTAAAGAAATGTGTCTTTTAAACGGAACCTCAGGCGATGAGGACGCGGTACGTGAATATATAATTAATGAAATTAAGGATTACTGCGAATACAGAGTTGACTCGCTCGGCTCTGTTATAGCTTTCAAAAAAGGCAGGAAAAAGCCTGAAAAGATTGTTTCAATCAATGCTCATATGGATGAGGTCGGCTTCATCATAACGGGTATAACCGACGAGGGGTATCTTCGCTTTTCGGCAGTCGGCGGAATTGATTCAAGAGTCTGCCACGACAGAGTAGTTTCAATCGGAAAAAATAAAATTAAAGGCGTTATCGGCGACAAGGCTTATCACCTCCTTGAAGAGGATGAAAGAGATAAATGCCCTCCGCTTGACAAGCTGCTTATTGATATCGGAGCAGAAAGCAGAAAGCAGGCTGAAGAGTATGTTTCCCCCGGTGATTTCGCTTATTTTGAATCAGATTATACCGAGCTTGGAAACGGCTTCATCAAGGCAAAGGCGCTTGATGACAGAATCGGCTGTATGCTTATGCTTGAGCTCATTAAAAGCGAGCTTGAATATGATACTTATTTTTGCTTCAACGTTCAGGAGGAGGTCGGGCTGAGAGGCTCGCGCTGTACCTCCTACAGCGTTCAGAGCGATATTTCAGTTATTCTTGAGGCAACAACGGCCGCTGACCTTGACGGTGTAAGCGGCGCTGAAAGAGTATGCGTTTTAGGCGACGGACCGGTTGTTTCTTTTATGGACAAAAGAACTGTTTATGACCGGGCGCTTTATAAATCAGCTATGAATATCGCAAAGGAAAACGCTATTCCTGTGCAGACCAAAACTGCAGTTGCAGGCGGTAACGACGCAGGCGCAATTCAGACGAGCGGCAAGGGCTCAAGAGTTATGGCAATCTCTGTTCCGAGCAGATATATCCATTCCGCTTCAAGCGTTGTTAAGGTGTCTGACATTGAAAACACAAGAAAACTCTTAAAAGAAATCTTGAAGGTTATATATGATTGAAAAAATTGAAAGCCCTTCAGCGTTTGATTCCTGGACTAAAAGGGATATTTTCAGCGTAAGGATTCTTGCGCTGCTGAATTCATATTCAACTAAATATCATTTCTGCAGCTTTTTCCGCCAGATAATTGACGGCAAGGTAACTGCAATAATGTCTAAGCTTGACGGAAGCTATACGCTCAGCCTTGAGGACGGCTTTGATAACGAGGAGCTTGTTCATTTCTTCTGCATAAGCGGCTATAATAATATTCTGACTGACGACAGATTTTATATCAGCCCGCGCTTTGAGGAGGGCGACGTTATGATTTCCTCGGCAAAGCGCGATAATTTCGTTGAGGGCGCAACGCTTGACGAGTTTCCGAAGCTTATGGATTTATATAATTTCGTTGATTACGAGGAACAGGATTTCAAGTCCTGGTACGTTGATATAAGCCACCGCGTTCGCCATAAAACCGCAAAGGATTATACTCTCGTTGTTAAGGATGAAATTATCGCTTCGGGAATTCTCTCGTCAATTATTAGCGGATATGCTATCCTTACTGCCGTAAGAACGAGGGATGAATTCAGAAGAATGGGCTACGGCTCTGCGCTCGTCAGCGCGATATGCTCCGACGTTACGGGCTATGTTTACATAATGCGCGATGAAGGCGCTAACGAGGAGTTTTATACAAAGCTCGGATTTGAAAATATCGGAAAGTGGAGAATGTACAGATGATTCCGTTTTTTAAAATTGATGAAAGAATTGAAAAAGCTGCCGACTCAGCGCTTGAAAAATGCAAGAATGAGTTTGAAGCGATAAACGAGATTACGGAATTCAATCAGCTGAAGGTCCAGAAGGCGTTCATTGAGCACGGAATTTCGGAATCGCATTTTATTCCCTCAACAGGCTACGGCTACGGCGACAGAGGAAGAGACACGCTCGACAAGGTGTGGGCAACAGTTCTCTGCGCAGAGGACGCGCTTGTGCGCCATAATTTCGTCAGCGGAACTCACACTCTTACCACCGCGCTTTTCGGCGTTCTGAGGCCCGGAGATAATATGCTCTGCGTTACGGGTACTCCGTATGACACAATCCACGGAGTTATCGGCATCAGCGGAGAGGGAATGGGCTCACTTAAGGATTTCGGAGTTAATTACAGTGAGGTTGCGCTTAAGGACGGCAGACCCGATTTGGCTGCGATTAAGGAAGCTGTTAATGATGAAACAACAATGGTTTATATTCAGCGCAGCCGCGGTTACGAGCTGAGGCCGTCGCTCACGGTTGAAGATATTCAGGAAATTGTCAGCGCAGTAAAAACAAAAAACGAAAAAGTAATAGTTATGGTTGATAACTGTTACGGCGAATTTGTTGAAAAAAGAGAGCCGCTTGAGGTAGGAGCAGATTTAATAGCAGGCTCAATGATAAAAAATGCAGGCGGCGGAATTGCAAGAACGGGCGGCTATATCGCAGGCAGAGCAGACCTTGTTGAAAAATGCTCATATCGTCTTACTACGCCCGGACTCGGCAAAGAGGTCGGCGCAAGCCTCGGTATGAACAGAGAAATGTATATGGGGTTGTTTTATGCTCCGCATACAGTCGGCGAAGCGCTTAAAAGCGCTGTCTTTATCGCGGCACTGTTTGAGGGCTTTGGCTATAATGTTACGCCGAAATATAACGAAAAGAGAGCTGATATTGTTCAGTGCCTCGGGCTTGAAAATGAAAAAAGTCTTGTAGCTTTCTGTCAGGGAATTCAAAGCGGAAGCCCGATTGACAGCTACCTTTTACCAGAGCCCTGGGATATGCCGGGGTATGACAGCAAGGTAGTAATGGCGGCGGGCGCCTTTACGCTCGGCTCGTCAATTGAGCTCTCTGCCGACGCGCCTATAAGAGACCCGTATTATGCATGGATTCAGGGCGGGCTCAATTTCCACAGCGCAAAAATATGTGCGCTTCTCGCGGCTCAGCATATGCTCGACGAGGGCATTTTAAAAGGAGTTAACGATGGAATATAACTACAGCGGCATAACAAAGGAAAGCATTGAGCTTCTCTGCCT